>NZ_JARAVO010000193.1:0-18798 GCF_033792805.1 Streptomyces sp. PA03-1a | reverse complement strand
GGGCCGGCGTGCGCGGGCATCGCGCGGGCCGCGGGCACGGAGGGCAGCACCGCCGGGGCCGGGGGATCGCCGTGCACCTCCGCCACGGCCGCTCCGGGCGGCGCCGAGCGCCGGTTGCCGTACCGCCGGTGGACGGCCTGCTTGGTGACGCCCAGCGCGGAGCCGACGGCGTCCCAGCTGAAGCCCAGGGAGCGGTCGAACTCGACGGCCGCGGTCACCAGGGTCTCGACGCTGTCCCGCAGCTCCTGGGCGAGCCGGACGGTGGGAGCGGGGGCGCGGCCGTAGACCACGAATCCCGCGGACGGCCCGCCGCGGCGGGGACGGTAGACGTTGCCCAGCTGGGTGGTGAGGGTGCGCAGCGCGTCGACCTGTCGGCGGACCCGCTCGATGTCCCGCACCAGCAGGTGAAGGCTCGCCCTGGCCTGGGCGTCATGAGTTGCGTGTTCGGGCATCAACTGGCCTCTCGAACCGGCTCTTGTGGGTCAAACTCCATTGACCAACGCGCCAGACTCCCGTGGAGTCACGCATCGGGGGCGCATCGCACCCTTCGGGGGGCGTGCGCAGGGGTGCGCGCCCCCACCCCACCGGCCCATAGACTGGGGCGGTTGCCCTGTCCCCGTCCGACCACGGAGCCACCGCGTGTCCATCCAGCCGATCCGCCTCTTCGGCGACCCCGTGCTGCGCATGACGGCGCAGCCCGTGACCGTCTTCGACAAAGAGCTGCGCACCCTCGTCAAGGACCTCGAGGAGACCATGAAGGACGCCCCCGGCGCAGGCCTGGCGGCTCCTCAGATCGGCGTCTCGCTGCGGGTGTTCACCTACCACGTCGACGGCGAGCTGGGCCATCTGGTCAACCCGGACCTCAGTCTGAGCGAGGAGGAGCAGGACGGCCCCGAGGGCTGCCTGTCCCTGCCCGGGCTGCGCTTCGACACCAAGCGGGCCCACGGCGTCGTCGCCCGGGGCTTCAACATGCACGGCGACCCGGTGACCATCGAGGGCACCCAGCTGCTCGCCCGCTGCATCCAGCACGAGACCGACCACCTCGACGGCATCATCTTCATCGACCGCCTCGACCGCGAGCAGCGCAAGGCCGCGATGAAGGCGATACGCGAGGCCGAGTGGGCCGGTCAGCCCGCGCCCCAGGTCCGCGTCTCCCCGCACAGCACCTTCGGCCGCGCACTGTAGGGCCGCGCACTGCAGAAAGGCACCCCGCACGCATGAGGCTCGTCTTCGCCGGCACCCCCGAGGTCGCCGTTCCCGCCCTCGACGCCCTGATCGCCTCCGGCCGGCACGAGGTCGTCGCCGTCGTCACCCGGCCGGACGCCACCGCGGGGCGCGGCCGCAAGCTCGTCGCCAGCCCGGTGGCCCAGCGCGCGGAGGAGGCCGGCATCGAGGTCCTCAAGCCCGCCAAGCCCCGCGACGAGGACTTCCTCGCCCGGCTCCGGGAGATCGCCCCCGACTGCTGCCCGGTCGTGGCCTACGGCGCGCTGCTGCCCCGCGTCGCCCTCGACGTGCCCGCCCACGGCTGGGTCAACCTGCACTTCTCCCTGCTCCCCGCCTGGCGCGGCGCCGCCCCGGTGCAGCACGCCGTCATGGCGGGCGACGAGGTCACCGGGGCCGCGACCTTCCTCATCGAGGAGGGCCTGGACTCCGGGCCGGTGTACGGCGTCGTCACCGAGGACGTCCGGCCCCGCGACACCAGTGGCGACCTGCTCACCCGGCTCTCGCACAGCGGTGCGAAACTGCTCTCGGCCACCATGGACGGCATCGAGGACGGCGCGCTGGTCGCCCGGCCGCAGCCCGCCGAGGGCGTCAGCCTGGCGCCCAAGATCACCGTCGACGACGCCCAGGTCGACTGGAACGCCCCGGCGCTGCGGGTGGACCGGCTGGTCCGGGGCTGCACGCCGGCGCCCGGTGCCTGGACCCTGTTCGGTGGCGAGCGCCTCAAGGTCGGCCCCGTCTCCCTGCTGCCGGAGCGCACCGACCTGGCGCCCGGCGAGCTGGAGGTCACCAAGCGCGCCGTGTACGTGGGCACCGGCAGCCACGCCGTGGAGCTCGGCGAGGTGCGTCCGCAGGGCAAGAAGCCGATGCCCGCCGCCGACTGGGCGCGCGGCGTCCGCGTCCCCTCCGGCGACCGGCTCGGCGCCTGACCGCGTCTGCCACGTACGCTCGAAGCGGGGCGCACCGCGTCCCGCCGTACCACCGACACTTCCGGAGCACCTTCCACGTGAGCGAACCGTCACGACGCCGACCGCAGCCCGCCGCCCGTCAGGGCCGCACCCAGGGCAGGCCCCCGCAAGGCGGCCGGCCCTACCGCAAGCCCCAGCGCGACCCCGTGCGCATCCTGGCGTTCGAGGCGCTGAGGGCGGTCGACGAGCGCGACGCCTACGCCAACCTCGTCCTGCCCTCGCTGCTGCGCGAGGCCGAGGCCGAGGCGGCACGCAAGGGCCGGGAGTTCGACCGGCGCGACGCGGCGCTCGCCACCGAGCTCGTCTACGGCACCCTGCGCCGTCAGGGCACGTACGACGCCGTGATCGCGGCGTGCGTCGACCGGCCGCTGCGCGAGGTCGACCCGCCCGTGCTGGACGTGCTGTCGCTCGGCGCCCACCAGCTGCTGGGCACCCGTATCCCCAGCCACGCCGCCGTCTCCGCCACCGTCGAGCTGGCCCGCGTGGTCCTCGGCGACGGGCGCGCGAAGTTCGTCAACGCGGTGCTGCGCCGGATCGCCGCACAGGAGCTCGACGCCTGGCTGGACGAGGTGGCGCCGCCCTACGACGAGGACCCCGAGGACCACCTCGCCGTCGTCCACTCGCACCCGCGCTGGATCGTCTCGGCCCTGTGGGACGCCCTCGGCGGCGGCCGCGCGGGCATGGAGGAACTGCTCGCGGCCGACAACGAGCGCCCCGAGGTCACCCTCGTCGCGCGCCCCGGCCGCGCCACCCCGCAGGAGCTCGCCGACGCGCTTCCCGCGGACGCCACGCTCCCCGGCCGCTGGTCCCCGTGGGCGGTCCGGCTCGCCGAGGGCGGCGACCCCGCCGCCATCGAGGCGGTGCGCGAGGGCCGCGCCGGTGTCCAGGACGAGGGCAGCCAGCTCGTCGCCGCCGCCCTGGCCGCGGCCCCGCTCGGCGACGGCCCCGACCGGCTCTGGCTGGACGGCTGCGCCGGCCCCGGCGGCAAGGCGGCCCTGCTCGGCGCGCTCGCCGCCGAGCGCGGTGCGGCCCTGGTCGCCTCCGAGAAGCAGCTGCACCGGGCCCGGCTGGTGGCCCGCGCCCTGGCCGGCAACCCCGGGCCGTTCGAGGTGATCGTCGCCGACGGCACCCGGCCCGCCTGGCGCCCGGGCGCCTTCGACCGTGTCCTGGTCGACGTGCCCTGCACCGGCCTCGGCGCCCTGCGCCGCCGCCCCGAGGCGCGTTGGCGCCGGCGCGCCGAGGACGTCCCGGGCTTCGCGCCCCTGCAGCGCGGCCTGCTGGAGTCCGCGCTGCGCGCGGTACGCGTCGGCGGGGTCGTCGGTTACGCGACCTGCTCCCCGCATCCGGCCGAGACCCGTGCCGTCGTGGAGGACGTCCTCGGCCAGCCGGGAGCCGTCCCCGCCGAATGGGTCGACGCCCGCCCCCTCATGCCCGGGGTCCACGACCTCGGCGAGGGCCCCGACGTCCAGCTCTGGCCCCACCTGCACGGCACCGACGCGATGTACCTCGCCCTGCTGCGCCGCACCGCGGAATGACCGCGCGGGTGCGGCCCGGACGTCCGGGCCGCACCCGCGCGGCGGAGGCTCAGCAGTAGAGGTTGGCACCCTGGCTGACGCCCAGGATCGCCGTGAACTGCTGGTACTTGCTCACCCGGCTCTGCACCTGCGCCGGGTTGCGGCCGTCGCACTCCAGGGACCCGTTGATGGAGCGGATCGTCTGGCCGAAGCCTGCCTGGTTCACCATGGCGTTGTGCGGGGTCATGGTGCCGGGGCCGCTCTGGGTGTTCCAGTACCAAAGGCCCGTGCGCCAGGCCACGGCCGCGTCCTGCTCCACGCGCCAGGGGTTGCCCAGCAGGTCGATGCCGAGGGCGTCGCCGGCCGCCTTGTAGTTGAAGTTCCAGCTGAGCTGTATCGGACCGCGGCCGTAGTACGCGGCCTGGCCGGCCGGGCAGCCGTAGGGCTGGCCCCAGTCGCAGTAGTGCGGGTAGTTGGCCGTGTTCTGCTCGACCACGTACACCAGGCCGCCCGTCTCGTGGCTGACGTTGGCGAGGAAGGCGGCGGCCTCCTGCCTCTTCACGGTGTCGCTGCCGGAGTTGGCGAAGCCCGGGTAGGAGCTCAGGGCCGCGACCAGGCCGCTGTAGGTGTAGAAGCCGTTGCGGCCCGGGAACATCTGGTTGAACTGGGCCTCGCTGACGACGAATCCGGACGGGTTCGTGCCGCCACCGCCGCTCGCGGGGGCGTTCCACTTCTGGTTCGCCCCGCCGGTGCAGGTCCAGATCTGCAGCCGGGTGCCGTTGGCGGAGTTGTTCTCCCGGACGTCCAGGCACTTGTTGGCGGCGGGGTTGACGATGTCGCGCGCAGCGGTGACGACCCACTGCTGGTTGGCACTGCCCGCGCAGTCCCACAACTGGACCGCGGCCCCGTCGGCGGTGCCGCGGTCGACGACGTCGAGGCACTTGCCGAGCGCGCGCAGCGTGCCGTCGCCGGGGTTGGACCAGCGCTGGGCGTTGGTCCCGTTGCAGTCGTAGAGCTGTACGGCGGTGCCGTTGGCGCTGTTGGCCGCGGCGACGTCGACGCACTTGCCCGCCAGGCCGCTGATCTGGCCGTCCGCCGCGCGGGCGGTCGGCGTCGCGACGAACAAGGTGGCCAGGAGCGCCGCGAGGACGGCGAACACCGCGGACGGGCCCAGGACGGTACGTCCTGCGGGGAGCCGTCCGGTGAGGGACGTGGACATGGGGGAGTCGCTCCTTACCCGGCCGGAGGCCGCGGTCATGGGGGAGGGAGCTTGGCGGGGGGTGCTCCGCACGGCGGGCACGGGTCTTTCCGAGGGGGTCACGCACGGGCGCGGCGCGGCGTGCGTCGTGTCCGGGGCGGCGTGAACTTCCCTGCTGTGCCGTCCCGTTGAGCCCAGCTAGGTCTAGACCATGCCAGGGTGACGGGGTCACGTCAAGACTTGAAGGAGCGGGCGGGCCCGGCCCCCGCGGCGCCACGACACACCCCTGTCCTGCGCCCCCGGCCCCAGCGGCGAGAATCATCCTGGAACGGCAGGCCCCGAACCACTGATCCGGCAGGCCGCGCGCCGCGCGGCCGCCGCCAGCCGGGCCGTACAGGAAGGAACGACCGCGATGCCCGCGGAGAGCAACTGGGGCGGCAACGTCGCCTTCACCGCACGAAGCCTCCACCACCCCGAGTCCGTCACCGAGCTGCAGGAGATCGTGGCCCGGTCCCCACGGGTGCGCGCCCTCGGGACCCGGCACTCCTTCAGCACCGTCGCCGACACCGACGGCGAGCACGTCTCGACCTCGCGGCTGCCCGCCGTGGTCGACGTCGACCGCACCGCCCGCACCGCCACGGTCGCCTCGGGGCTGCGCTTCGGCGAGATCGTCCGCACGATCGACGAGGCGGGTCTGGCGCTGCACAACCTCGGCTCCCTGCCGCACATCTCCGTCGCCGGCGCGTGCGCCACCGGCACGCACGGTTCCGGCACCGGCCGGCGCAGCCTGGCCGGCGCGGTCAGCGCGCTGACCATGGTCACCGCCGACGGCGGGCTCGCCGAGATCCGTCGCGGCGATCCCGACTTCGACGGCTCCGTCGTCGCCCTGGGCGCCCTGGGCGTCGTGACCGGGCTGACCCTCGACCTCGTCCCGTCCTTCGCCGTGCGCCAGACCGTCTACGAGGACATGCCGAAGGAGGAGTTCCTCGGGAACTTCGACACGGTGATGTCGGCGGGGTACAGCGTGTCGGTCTTCACCCGCTGGCGGGACCGTGCCGTCGACCAGGTGTGGCTCAAGGAGCGGGTCGACGCCGACGGGGCGGAGCCCGTACCGCAGACGTGGTTCGGGGCCACCGCGGCCGACGGGCCACGGCACCCGATCCCGGGGATGCCCGGCACGCACTGCACCCCGCAGCAGGGCCTGGCAGGCCCCTGGTACGAGCGGTTGCCCCACTTCCGCCTGGAGTTCACCCCGAGCAGCGGCGAGGAGATCCAGTCGGAGTTCTTCGTCGACCGGCGCGACGCGGTGGCGGCGTTCGAGGCCCTGTGGCGGGTGCGGGAGCGGTTCTCGTCCGAAGTGTTGATCGGCGAGATCCGCACCGTGGCGGCCGACTCCCTCTGGCTCAGCCCCGCCCACGGACGCGACAGCGTCGCCTTCCACTTCACCTGGACCCCGGACGTCGCGGCGGTGACGCGGGCGGTCCAGGTCGTCGAGGAAGCCCTGCGCCCCTTCTCCGCCCGCCCGCACTGGGGCAAGCTCTTCACCCCGTCGCCCGCCGCCCTGCGCGAGCTCTACCCGCGCTACGACGACTTCCGGCAGCTCGCCGCCCGGTTCGACCCCTCAGGGGTCTTCCGCAACGCCTTCATGCGCGCGCACTTCCCGGACTGACCAGGCGTTCGCGCGCGGAGCGTTGCTGACGTGCCGCACGCCGGGGGCGGTCATAGACTGACCGCGGTCGAAATGTCCTGTACGAGAGGGTTGGGCATCATGTCCAAGCGAGGCAACAAGCGGCGCGCCCGGAAGAAGAAGGGCGCCAACCACGGCAAGCGTCCCAACGCGTGACACCCGCCGGACAGCAGTGACCGCCCGCGCCCGGCGCGGGCGGTCACTGCTGTCCGGCGGACGTCACGCACCGGCGTGCGGGGCGGCGGGCGCGGCCGGTTCCTCTGCCGGAGCCCCGGCGCGGGGGCGGTCCAGGCGGCTCGGCCACCACACGCGGTGCCGCAGGTCGAGGGTGAACGCGGTCACCAGCACCGACCGCACGACCAAGGTGTCCAGCAGGACGCCGAAGGCCACCGCGAAGCCGATCTCCGCGAAGCCCACGACGGGCAGTGTCGCCAGGGCCGCGAACGTGCCGGCGAGCACCAGGCCCGCGGAGGTGATGACACCGCCGGTCGCCGCGAGGCCGGTGAGGGTTCCCTCGCGGGTCCCGGACAGCGCGCTCTCCTCGCGGATCCGCGTCATCAGGAAGATGTTGTAGTCGATGCCCAGCGCCACCAGGAACACGAAGACGAACAGCGGGAAGGCCGTGTCCTCGCCCTGGAAGCCGAAGACGTGCCGGAAGGCGAGCACGCTGACGCCGAGCGCGGCGGCGAAGGAGAGCACCACGGTCTCGATGAGCACCAGCGGGGCGGTGAGGGCCCGCAGCAGGATGCCCAGGATCACCAGCACGACGACGAGGATCATGGGGATGAGCAGCTCGTTGTCGTGCGCTGAGGCGCGGCCCGCGTCGAGCAGTGCCGCCGTACCGCCGCCGACCTTGGCGTCGGCACCCGGCACGGCGTGCAGGGTCCCGCGGGCGCGGTCCACGGTGTCCTCGGCGGCCTGGCTGTCGGCCGGGTCGGTGAGCGTTGCCTCCAGGTAGACCCGGCCGTCCTTCTGCGCAGGCGCGCCCTTCGGTACGACCGCGGAGCCGGGTGCGACGCCCTCGACGCCGTCGAGCGCGGCCTTGACCTGCTCCGCCGCACCCGCGTCGGCGATCACCACCAGCGGCTGTCCGGAGCCGGCGGGGAAGTAGCGGGACTCGACCTGCTGGCCGATGACGGAGTCGGGGGTCCCGGTGAAGCTCTGGGCGTTGCTCAGGCCCGCCGCCTGCAGACCGATCACGCCCAGCGAGAGTGCGGCCAGCACGGCGGCGGTGCCCACCCACACCGTGCGCGGCCGGCGGTCGATGCGGCGGCCCACCCGGGACCACACCCCGTTCCGGGTGGGCTCGGCGGAACCGGCGTGCGGGACGGCGGGCCAGAACACCCAGCGGCCCACGACGACCAGCAGGGCGGGGAAGAGCGTCAGCATGGCGGCCAGGCCGACGACGACGCCGACGGCGGCGACCGGCCCGAGCCCGGAGGTCGAGTTCATCTCGGCGGCCAGCAGGCACAGCATGCTCACCGCGACCGTGGCGGCACTGGCGACGATCGCCGGCCCCGCCCGGTGCAGGGCCAGCGCCATGGCCTCGTGGCGGTCCTCGTGGCGGCGCAGTTCCTCGCGGTAGCGGGCGACCAGCAGCAGCGCGTAGTCCGTGCCGGCGCCGAACACCAGGACGGTCAGGATGCCCGCGCTCTGCGCGTTGACGACGAGGTCGGCGTGCTCGGCCAGCAGGTAGACCGCCGCCTGCGCCGTGAACAGCGCCCCGACGACCGAGACGACCGGCAGCAGGATGAGGGTGACGCTGCGGTAGGTGAGCAGCAGGATGACGACGACCACGGCGAGCGCGCTGTACAGCAGGGTGCCGTCGATGCCCTCGAAGGCCTCGGCGGAGTCGGCCGCGAAGCCACCCGGTCCGGTGATGTGCACCTCGAGGCCGCCGGTGCCGTCGCCGGTGACGGCGCGGATGCCGGCGACCGCGTCCGCGATGCCCGTCCAGCCGCCCTCGTCCACGCCGATGGGGACGATGAGCTGCGCGGCGCGCGGGCCGGCGGCGCGTTCCTCGTACACCGGGCCGACGGTGCGGCCGCCGAAGACGCCGTGCCCGGTCATCCGTCGTATCTGCGCGGCGTCCTGACCGACCGTCGCACGGTCCTCGTCGGTCAGTCCGCCGGGGCGCGCGTAGACCACGACGGCGGGGGCGGTGTCGGGCAGGAACCGCTTCTGCAGTTCCAGGACCTGAGTGGACTCCGCGTTGCCCGGCAGCCAGGAGGAGGAGTCGTTCTGCTGCGCGTCCGTGAGCTTCTGGGCCAGCGGCGCCACCGCCACCAGCAGGACCAGCCAGAGCGCGAGCACGACCCATTTGCCGCGCCGGCCGCAGACCAGGACCGCCCAGCCGTGTGGAGCCTTCACACCCGTCACCTCCGCCTCGCCAAGGCGTCCCCCGAGGAGTGCTCCCGATCCGCACAGCATCCCACGCCCGGACGGGGCGTGCGGGGAGGTTTTCCACAGCCGTCCGCCCGGTGCGCGGGGAAGCGCCCGGCACCGCCATACTGGGACCATGGCCGTGCAGATCAACCCCAGTATTCTCTCCGCCGACTTCGCGCGCCTCGCCGACGAGGCGCGGGCCGTCGAAGGCGCGGACTGGCTCCACGTCGACGTGATGGACAATCACTTCGTCCCCAACCTGACGCTCGGCGTGCCGGTCGTGGAGTCCCTCCACAAGGCGACCAAGACCCCGCTCGACTGCCATCTGATGATCGCCGATCCGGACCGCTGGGCCCCGGCCTACGTCGAGGCGGGCGCGGGTTCCGTCACCTTCCACGTCGAGGCGGCCGCCGCGCCGGTGCGCCTGGCCCGGGAGATCCGCGCCAAGGGCGCGCGGGCCTCGATGGCGCTCAGGCCGGCGACGCCGGTCGAGCCGTACGAGGACCTGCTGCCCGAGCTCGACATGCTGCTGATCATGACCGTGGAGCCGGGCTTCGGCGGTCAGGCCTTCCTCGACATCATGCTGCCCAAGATCCGACGCGCCCGGAAGCTGATCGACAAGCACGGGCTGGACCTGTGGCTGCAGGTCGACGGGGGAGTCTCGGCCGCCACCATCGAGCGCTGCGCCGAGGCCGGAGCGGACGTCTTCGTGGCCGGTTCGGCCGTCTACGGAGCCGAGGACCCGGCCGAGGCGGTACGGGGGCTGCGCAAGCAGGCGGCGGCGGCCTGCGCGCACTGACCACTGAGTGGGCAGCGTGCTCCGGTACTCCGGAGTACGTGCGAGGATGAGCGCGGAGCCGATCAGATGGGCAACTGGGGAGAGAACGTGACCACAGGCCGCACAGGGGTGCGCATGGGCCCCGGCGAGATGGTCCAGGCGGCGGCGATGGCCCGCCGCTTCTACCTGGAGGGAAAATCCAAGATCCAGATCGCCGAGGAGTTCGGCGTGAGCCGCTTCAAGGTGGCGCGGGTCCTGGAGACGGCCCTCGAACGTGACCTCGTGCGCATCGAGATCAGGGTCCCCGCCGAGCTCGACGCCGAACGCTCCGACGCCCTGCGCGCCCGCTACGGGCTGCGGCACGCCGTCGTCGTCGAGTCGCCCGCCGACGAGACCGACGGCCCCGACCCGGAGAACCTGGGCGCCGTCGCCGCGCAGCTGCTCGGCGAGCTGGTCAGCGAGGGTGACGTGCTCGGCCTCGCCTGGGGGCGCTCCATCATCACCATGGCCAACGCCCTCGACCGGCTGCCGCCGTGCACGGTCGTCCAGCTCACCGGCGTGTACGACGCCGGCACCGCCGACCGCGGCTCGGTCGAGGCGGTCCGCACCGCCGCGGCCGTCTCCGGCGGCGAGGCCCACCCGATGTACGCCCCCATGGTGCTGCCCGACCCGGCGACGGCCGCGGCGCTGCGCGCCCAGAGCGGCATCGCGGCCGCCATGAGCTACTTCGACAAGGTCACCGTGGCCGTGGTCTCGATCGGGTCCTGGGCGGCCGGCATCTCCACCGTCCACGACGCCCTGACCGACGCCGAGCGGGAGCACTACGCCTCCCTCGGCGTCGCCGCGGAGATGTCCTCGCACCTCTTCGACGCCGAGGGCCTGCTGGTCGGCCGTGACCTGGGCGAGCGCTGCATCACGATCGAGGCGGACCGGCTGCGCCGCATCCCCGAGGTGCTCGCCATCGCCGGCGGGCTGCGCAAGGCCGCCGCGGTCGACGCCGTGCTCCGGTCCGGTCTGGTCACCAGCATCGTGACGGACACCGCCGCCGCCGACTACCTGCTGGACTCCACCACGCCCATGCCGCGGCCCGCCCTCGACCGCGCGGATCCCGAGGCGCTCCGCGAGCCCTAGTCCACCGCCCGCCGCCCACCGTCCGCTCGCGCGCCCTGCGCGGCGGGCACCGCGGGCTGTGGCAGCATCGCGGCATGCCGACCGGCCCCGTCCGCCGTGCCACCGTGATCGCCCTCGCCCTGCTGGGCTGCCTCGCGCTGCTGCTCACCGGCTGCTCCCCGCCCGCCACCGAACCCGTCGGGGCGCTGCCCACGGTGGCCGTCACGAGCCTGCCGCCCGAGGCCCGCGAGACGCTCCGGCTGATCGACGCGGGCGGCCCCTTCCCGTACGCGAAGGACGGCACCGTCTTCGGCAACGTCGAGGGCCTGCTGCCCGCGCACCCGCGCGGCTACTACCACGAGTACACCGTCCCGACCCCGGGGACGAGCGACCGTGGCGCCCGGCGCTTCGTCACCGGATCCGGCGGGGAGGTCTACTACACCGACGACCACTACCAGAGCTTCAGGGCGGTCCGCAGATGACGGCAACGACGGTGCTGGACCTGCACGGGGTCACCACCAAGAGCGCGTTCATGGAGCGCTGCGCCGAGCAGTTGCGGCTGCCCGGCTGGTTCGGCCGCAACTGGGACGCCCTGTACGACTGCCTCACCGACCTGCCCGACCCCGCGCGGGGCGGGCTCCGCCTGGTCGTCCGCGGCTGGCGCGACTTCGCGGCGGCCGAACCGGAGCAGTGGCGGACCGCGCGCCGGGTCCTCGCGGACGCCGCCGCCTTCCACGACCCGGCCGTGCTCCCCTTCGAGGTCGTCCTGGAGGAACCTACGAGCGACCCTTCGTGAGCGCCGGAGTTTCCTCCGTGTTCGTTTCGGCCCGGTCCGTGCAAAAATGAAGTACGTGCGTTTCCTCAATGATGCAAAGCCTCCGTACGACCTGACGTACGACGACGTGTTCATGGTCCCCAGCCGCTCGGCGGTGGGTTCCCGCCAAGCGGTCGACCTCTCGGCCCCGGACGGCACCGGCACCACCATCCCGCTCGTGGTCGCCAACATGACCGCCATCGCCGGTCGCCGCATGGCCGAGACCGTCGCCCGGCGCGGAGGTCTGGTGGTCATCCCCCAGGACATCCCGATCGATGTGATCGCCGAGGTGATCACCTGGGTGAAGCAGCGGCACCTCGTGCTCGACACCCCGATCGTGCTCGGCCCGCACGCCACCGTCGCCGACGCCCTGGCGCTGCTGCCCAAGCGGGCGCACGGCGCCGCCGTCGTCGTCGAGGACGGCCGTCCGGTCGGCATCGTCACCGAGCACGACCTCACCGGTGTGGACCGCTTCACCCAGGTCTCCGTGGTGATGTCCAAGGACCTCCTGCTGCTGCCCGCGGACATCGACCCGCGCGAGGCCTTCAACCGCCTGGAGGAGGCCAACCGCAAGCTCGCCCCCGCGGTGGACGCCGACGGCAGGCTGGCCGGGATCCTCACCCGCAAGGCAGCGCTGCGCGCCACCCTCTACACCCCCGCCACCGACGCCGGCGGGCGGCTGCGCATCGCCGCCGCCGTCGGCATCAACGGCGACGTGGCGGGCAAGGCCAAGCAGCTGCTCGACGCGGGAGTCGACACGCTCGTCGTCGACACCGCCCACGGTCACCAGGAGAGCATGATCCAGGCCGTGAAGGCCGTCCGCGCCCTGGACCCGCAGGTTCCGGTCGTGGCCGGCAACGTCGTCTCCGCCGAGGGCGTGCGCGACCTGATCGAGGCCGGTGCCGACATCGTCAAGGTCGGCGTGGGCCCGGGCGCCATGTGCACCACCCGCATGATGACCGGCGTGGGCCGGCCGCAGTTCTCCGCCGTCATGGAGTGCGCCGCCGAGGCCGCCCGGCACGGCAAGCACGTCTGGGCCGACGGTGGCGTCCGGCACCCGCGCGACGTCGCCATGGCGCTCGCCGCCGGCGCGTCCAACGTCATGATCGGCTCCTGGTTCGCGGGCACCTACGAGTCGCCAGGCGACCTGCAGCAGACCGCCGACGGCCGGCCGTACAAGGAGAGCTTCGGCATGGCCTCCGCCCGCGCCGTGGCCAACCGCACGAGCGAGGAGTCCGCCTACGACCGCGCCCGCAAGGGGCTGTTCGAGGAGGGCATCTCCACCTCGCGAATGTTCCTCGACCCGGGCCGCCCGGGTGTCGAGGACCTCATCGACTCGATCATCGCGGGCGTCCGCAGCTCCTGCACCTACGCCGGGGCCGCCAACCTCGCCGAGTTCGCCGAGAAGGCCGTCGTCGGCATCCAGAGCGCCGCCGGCTACGCCGAGGGCAAGCCGCTGCACGCCAGCTGGCAGTAGCCGGCACCGCTGCCCGGGTGCCCCCGTCCGCTTCCGCGGACGGGGGCACCCGCGTTCCCGCCTCGACGCGATCACCCGGGAGTGCTCCGCCGGGGTGGACGGCGGTCGGCCTCGTAGTCTGGTGTGCGTACGGCACGCGCCGTTCCCAGCTCGCTCGCGAAGAGAAGTGACCCACCCCCAGTGCGACTGAACGAACTCGACGAACGCATCGTCCACGCCCTCGCCCAGGACGCCCGCCGCTCCTTCGCCGACATCGGCTCCCTCGTCGGGCTCTCCGCCCCCGCCGTCAAGCGCCGCGTCGACCGGCTGCTGGCGGAGGGCGCCATCACGGGTTTCACCGTCCGCGTCGAGCCCTCCGCGCTGGGTTGGGAGACCGAGGCGTTCGTCGAGCTCTACTGCCGCCACAACACCTCGCCCGACGACATCCGGCGCGGCCTGTCGCGCTACCCGGAGGTGGCGTCCGCCTCGACCGTCACCGGCGAGGCGGACGCCGTCGTCCAGATCTACGCCGCCGACGTGCGCCACTTCGAGCGCGTCCTGGAGCGGATCGCCGGCGAGCCCTTCGTGGAGCGCACCAAGTCCGTCCTGGTGCTGTCGCCGCTGCTGCGCCGCTACACGGGAGTGCCGGACCAGCCGGAGCCGTGACCGCGGGCGGGCTGGGCCGGGGAGCCGGGTCCGGCCGCCCCCGCGCAACGAATCGCCGCCGCTGCGCCCCGGCGCGCAACGAATCGGCGGTCGGTGCGCAACGGACGCGTCTTGTCGCCACGACGCCCGGAATCGTACCGTCGAGGCAGATCCGGAACAGGCTCCCCACCAGGCGAAAGAGGCTCCATGGCGCCGCTGCGCACCGCGCTGTACCAAGGCCCGAGCGGCGTCCCCTCCTCCGTGGACGACAGCCTGGCCGCGCTCGACGCCGCCGCGCGCCGGGCCTCCGCCGCGGGAGCCCGCCTGCTCGTCACGCCCGAGATGTACCTGACCGGCTACGCCCTCGGCGACGCGGTCCCGGGCCTCGCCGAGGCGGCCGACGGGCCGGCCGCCGCCCGGGTCGGCCGGATCGCCGCCGAGCACGGCCTGGGCATCGTCTACGGCTACCCCGAGCGCGACGGCTGCGGCGTCTTCAACTCCGCCCAGCTGATCGGGCCGGACGGCGGACGCCTCGCCAGCTACCGCAAGACCCACCTCTTCGGCGACTTCGAGCGGACCTGGTTCACCCCCGGCGACGACGCCGTCGTCCAGGCCGAGCTCGACGGCGTCCGGATCGGCATCCTCATCTGCTACGACGTCGAGTTCCCGGAGACCGTGCGGGCCCACGCCCTCGCGGGCACCCAGCTGCTCGCGGTGCCCACCGCGCTGATGCGGCCCTACGAGTTCGTCCCGCAGACCCTGGTGCCGGCCCGCGCGTACGAGAGCCAGCTGCACGTCGCCTACGCCAACCGCTGCGGCCCCGAGGGCGATTTCGACTTCGCGGGGCAGAGCTGCCTCGCCGGACCCGACGGCGCCGTACGCGCCCGGGCCGGAGCCACCGAGGAGCTGGTCGTCGCCGACGCCGACCCGGATCTCCTGCGCGCGGTCCGCGAGGAGACGCCCTACCTCGAGGACCGCCGCCCCGAGCTGTACCGCTCGCTGGGCTGATCCCGACCCCTTCCCCCGCCCCGCCTGACCGCTTCACAGCCAGGAGAACCACGCCATGACGTCCACGGTGCCCACCGCGGTCCACGACGAGCAGCACCCCGAGGTGCGGTCGGCCCCGCCGATCACCATGTTCGGCCCGGACTTCCCGTTCGCCTACGACGACTTCCTGGCGAGCGCCGCGGGCCTCGGCTCCATACCGGCGACCGAACACGGGGCGGAGGTCGCGGTCATCGGCGGCGGCCTGTCCGGCATCGTCGCCGCGTACGAGCTGATGAAGATGGGCCTCAAGCCCGTCGTCTACGAGGCCGACCGGATCGGCGGCCGGCTGCGCACCGTCGGCTTCGAGGGCTGCGACGAGAACCTGACCGCGGAGATGGGCGCGATGCGCTTCCCGCCGTCCTCCACCGCCCTGCAGCACTACATCGACCTGGTGGGCCTGGAGACCACGCCCTTCCCCAACCCGCTGGCCCCCGAGACCCCGTCGACCGTCGTCGACCTCAAGGGCGAGTCCCACTACGCGCAGACCATCGACGACCTGCCGCAGGTCTACCGCGACGTCGCGCACGCCTGGAACGCCTGCCTGGAGGAGGGCGCGGACTTCTCCGACATGAACCGCGCGATGCGTGAGCGCGACGTCCCGCGTATCCGCGAGATCTGGGCGAAGCTGGTCGAGAAGCTGGACAACCAGACCTTCTACGGGTTCCTGTGCGACTCCGAGGCGTTCAAGTCCTTCCGCCACCGGGAGATCTTCGGCCAGGTCGGCTTCGGCACGGGCGGCTGGGACACCGACTTCCCCAACTCCATCCTGGAGATCCTGCGCGTCGTCTACACCGAGGCCGACGACCACCACCGCGGCATCGTCGGAGGCAGCCAGCAACTGCCGCTGCGGCTGTGGGAACGGGAACCGCAGAAGATCGTCCACTGGCCGCTCGGCACCTCGCTGAAGTCCCTGCACGGCGGCGACCCCCGCCCGGCCGTGACCCGACTGCACCGCACCGCCGGCAACCGGATCACCGTCACCGACGCCGACGGCGACATCCGCACCTATCGCGCCGCGATCTTCACCGCGCAGAGCTGGATGCTGCTCAGCAAGATCGACTGCGACGACTCGCTCTTCCCGATCGACCACTGGACGGCGATCGAGCGCACCCACTACATGGAGTCCAGCAAGCTCTTCGTCCCGGTCGACCGGCCGTTCTGGCTGGACAAGGACGAGCAGACGGGCCGCGACGTGATGAGCATGACGCTCACCGACCGCATGACCCGCGGCACCTACCTGCTGGACAACGGCCCGGACGAGCCGGCCGTGATCTGCCTGTCGTACACGTGGTGCGACGACAGCCTCAAGTGGCTGCCGCTGAGCGCGTCCGAGCGCATGGAGGTCATGCTCAAGTCGCTCGGCGAGATCTACCCGAAGGTCGACATCCGGGGGCACATCATCGGCAACCCGGTGACCGTCTCCTGGGAGAACGAGCCCTACTTCATGGGCGCGTTCAAGGCGAACCTGCCCGGTCACTACCGCTACCAGCGGCGCCTGTTCACCCACTTCATGCAGGACACCCTCCCCGAGGACAAGCGCGGCATCTACCTCGCGGGCGACGACATCTCCTGGACCGCGGGCTGGGCCGAGGGCGCCGTGCAGACCGCGCTCAACGCCGTGTGGGGCGTGATGCACCAGTTCGGCGGCACCACGGACCCGACCAACCCGGGCCCGGGCGACCTCTACGACGAGATCGCGCCGGTCATGCTCGACGAGGACTGACCCGCCCCCCCTCAGCGGGCCAGCGGGGTCAGCAGGAAGCGCCCCACCAGCCCGACCCCGGAGTCGAGCTTCTCGGCGAACTCCTCGTACACCTCCGGCAGTCCGCGCAGGGACCACAGCACGCGGGACGCGGCCCACGCCGCGTCCCGCGCGCGTTCCAGGCTCCAGGAACCGGCGAGATGGGTCAGCGGGTCGGCGAGGTCCAGCAGATCGGGGCCGGGCATCAGCTCCTCCCTGACGCGTTCCTCCACGGACGTCAGCAGATCGCCCACGCGATCGAAGTCCCGTTCCAGCGAAGGCGGCTCGCACCCCAGCGCGGAGCAGGTGTCCACCACCGCGAGCGCCAGGTCGTGACCCACGTGCGCGTTGATCCCGGCCAGCGCGAACTGCAGCGGGCGGACGCCGCGGTGCCCACGCAACTGCAGCAGCGGCCGCCAGCAGGCCGGGACGGCACGGCGGTCGGTCGCGCCGTCGACCGCCCGCAGGTACCGGGCGGCGAAACGGGCGGCCAGCACGGCGGCGGCGACGGGATCGCCGAAGCCGCCCGCCGCCAGCCGGTCGTCCATTTCCTCCGTGACCGACAGGTAGACACGGTTGAACACCGCCACCCCGTCCCCCGGCGGGAGCGCCGTGCCGAGCGCGCGCATGCGCGCCACCACCTGGCCCACCCCCACCGGGGCCGGCCGCCGTGCCGTCGTCATGGGCACAGCGTCCCAGCAGGCCGGGCGGCGTTCGCGGCACGGCGGCCGTGGCGTCCCCGGATCGGGTGAGTCAGAGCGCGCCCGCGTCGCGGGCCGTCCACACCGACGGATACTGCGGGCGGAAGCCCGGCTCCTCCCGCCGCCGCCGGCGCGTCGTCGGCGATGTTGTACGCCCGGCCCCCGACGCCGGGGGCCCGGCGCAGGGACTCCACCAGGGGGCGGCCCCGGCCCTCGCCGTACACCAGGTTCGTGCTCGCCTGCACGCAACGCGTCGCCCCGGCCTCGGCGGCTGCCCGCGTCGGCGTGGTGCCCTCCTGCGAGCCGTCCCGGAACACCGCCGCCAGGTGCACGACCGCATCCATGCCCGCCAGGGCCTTGCGCAGGTCCTCCGGGCCCCGCAGGTCCCCGGTCGCGATCCGTGCCCCCAGCCGGGCGGGCCCCTCGCCCCGCTCCGCGTCCCGCACGAGCACCCGCACCTCCTCGCCCGGGCGGCACCACTGCAGCAGCCTCGGCACGAAGCGGCTGCCGACCCGACTGCGGCGGCCCGCGGCGCCGCGGGAGAGACCTCCGCATCCGGGGATCGACACTCCCTGGATAAGGTCCCGGCCCGGCGGGATGCTTGAAACGTGGACATCGACCGCGCGCAGCTCGCCCACTTCCTGCGCCGCAGCCGTGCCCGCCTCGCCCCCTCCGACGTGGGCCTGGTGGTCGGCGTCCGGCGGCGCACCCCCGGCCTGCGCCGCGAGGAGGTCGCCCAGCTCGCCGGCATGTCCGCGGACTACTACACCCGGCTCGAACAGTCACGGGGCCCCCGGCCGTCCCGCCAGATCCTGGGCGCGCTCGCCCGTGCGCTGCGCCTGTCCGAGGACGAACGGGACCACCTCTTCCACCTGGCCGGCGAGGAACCGCCCCGCGGCACCCGCGACGCCGGCGCCGCGGGGCACGTACGGCCCGGACTGCTGCTGGTGCTGGACCGGCTCGACGACACCCCGGCGCAGGTCGTCAGCGACGCGGGGGACGTCCTCGCCCAGAACGCGATGGCCGCGGCGCTCGTCGGCGACGCGGCCTCCCGGCCGCCGAGGGAGCGCAACATCGTCCGCCGCTTCTTCCTCGACCCGGCGGCGCGCGAGCTCTTCCCTCCGGGGGACCGGGAGGAGCAGGCCCGGCGTCACGTCGCGCACCTGCGTGCGGTCCTGGCCGCCCGGCCCGACGACGCGCGCGCGGGCGCGCTGGTCGCGGAACTGCGGGGGCGCAGCGCGGAGTTCTCGACGCTGTGGGACGAGCACGAGGTCGCCGTGCGGCGCGCGGATGTGAAGCGGTTCCAGCATCCGGTGGTGGGGCTGATGGAGCTGGAGTGCGAGGTGCTGCTCAGTGCGGAGCATGATCAGCGGTTGATCGTGTACACGGCGCGGCCGGGGAGCGAGTCCTACGAGCGGTTGCGGTTGCTTCGCGTTGTGGGCCTGCAGGACCTCGCGGTGCGGTGAGTTGGGGCCGGTTGTCGTGTGCGGCGCCGCGTTTGTTGCTGTTGCGGTTTCTCCCCCACCCTCCCGC
>NZ_JARAVO010000192.1:0-18813 GCF_033792805.1 Streptomyces sp. PA03-1a | reverse complement strand
GTGGGGACCAGGCCGCGCACGGCCAGGGCCGCGCCCGCGCCGAGGGCCATCCCGGCGGCGACGTCGCTGGGGTAGTGCACACCGGTGTAGATCCGGGAGAACGCCACAGACCAGGCGACCGGCAGCACCACGGCGCCCCAGCGGGGCGATTCCAGGGCGACGCCGGCGGCGAACGCGGCGGCCGACGCGGCGTGGCCGGACGGGAAGGACGTGGTGCCGGGCTGTCGCGACAGCCGGCGCATCACCGGCACGGCGTCGAGGACCGGGCGGTTGCGGCGCACCGCGCCCTTGCCGACGGTGTTGACCACCGCCGACGCCACCGCCAGCGACGCGGCGCCGCGCAGGGCGGCGCGCCGGCCGGTGCGGCCGCCGACGGCCGCGATGCCGGCCGCGACCCCGAACCACAGCAGCCCGTGGTTGGCCGCCTTGCTGAGCCGCGGCAGCACCGGCTCGGCGGCGGGCCACGAACGGGTCGCCACGTTCAGGAACAGCTCCTTGTCCCATGCGCTCAGGATCCGGCGCACAACGGCTACCTCCACGATCGATCGATTCCCGGACGGTGCGGTCGGTGCGGGCGCGCGGCGCGCGGGACCGGTGGACCGGCCCCGCGGCCCGCGTCGCGGTCGTGCGGCCCGTCAGGCCTCCGGGCGCATGCCCAGCGTCCGTACGACTTCCTGGACGTTGGCGTACCGCCGGTTGTCGCCGGGGAGTCCGTCCACCAGGTCGGTCAGGGGGTCCGGCGCGTGCCGGTCGCGCAGGGCCCGCAGCAGGTCGCCGCGCCGGGCGGGGAACGGCTCCCGGGTCAGATGCCTGCCGAGCTCGAACCGCACCGCCGTGCCCTCGGGGGCACCCGCCCAGGCGGGCCCGGTGCCGACCTCGGGGTCGTCGTCGGCGGCGGGTTCGGGGTCGTGCCACTCCTCGACCCGGGTGGAGTGCCCGGAGCGCAGCAGCTCGCGCAGCTCGTGCTTCATCTCGTCGTCACGGTGGACGCTCAGACGGTCGCTTCCTCGTTGCACGGTGGCTCCTTTCCTCAGGGGTCAGGTCTCTCCATCGTCTACCCGGACCAGGGGTCCGATGCCTGTTGAATGCCCACAGAAGCGGATGAATCCCCGCACCGGGGGTACCAAACGGGCGAGGTGACAGGAGGCGAAAGGAAGGTGCGCGACCCATGAGCCGCTACCCCGGCGGGGTCGACCCCGCAGACCTGGACGAACGACAACTGGTGCAGGAACTGGAGTCGGTCCACCGGACCCGCCACGAGACGCTGCTCTACGGCTCCGGGGCGGCCCTCGACGCCCACAACTCGCGGATGGCGGCCCTGGAGGGCGAGTACCTGCGCCGTCATCCCCATCGGATGGTCTCCGCCGGCCGTACGCGGGCCGGGGCGAGGGCCCGGACCCTGCGCATGCCGGTCCAGGCGCAGCAATAGCGGACCGGGCGAGGAGACCTCGCGGATCCGGGGCGCGCGGCCCCCCGACGGCCGCCGCACGCCTCTCCTGCCGCTCGCGGTCGCGTCCACTACCACCGGTACCAGCGCGAGCCGCCGGAACCGCTCCGTGCCACGAATCCGAGCAGCCACAGCACCAGGACGACCAGGGCGGCCCACCACAGGACGTCGACCGCGAAAGCCGCGCCGAACAGGACGAGGGCCAGTAGCAGGACGACGAGCAGCGGGACCATGGGAACACCTCCTGGATTCCGGTTGCCCTGGATTCCCGGTGGCACGCAGCGGGATTCGCGCGCCCCGGCGGCGGGAGCGCGGAGCGCGTGCGAGGGTGGCGGCGGGGGCCGGGCCGTGCCCGGTCGCCGGATCCCGCCGGTCACCCGATCCCACCGGAGGTACGGATGCAGCGGACCTCACCGCCGGCCCCTGCCGGGCGCCTCGCGCGGGCCGGTCTGCGCCCTGACCCGGGGTTGCCGGTGCCGCCGTACTGGGCGGAGCGGCTGTCCGCGGGCATGCCGGGCGGTGCCGTGCCGGAGCCGCCCGGGGGCGGTGAGGCGGTGCGCGCGGCCGCCGCGGGTCACTGGGAGCGCCGTGGGCTCGCCACGACCGCGGCCGACACCGTCGCCGCGCCGGGCGCGGAGCCCCTGCTGCTGGCGCTGCTCGCCGCGGTGGACGGCGACGTCGTGCTCGCCAGGCCCGCCGCCGCCTGGCAGGCGCCGCTGGTGCGGACCCTGGGCCGGCGCGCCACGACCGTGCAGACCCCCGCGGTGGGCGGCGGCGCACCCGACCCCTTCGCCCTGCTGGAAACGGTACGCCGGGCCCGCGCGGAGGGCAGCGACCCGCGCGTGCTGCTCATGTCGGCCGCCGACGACCCCAGTGGGACGGTGACGCCCCCGGAACTGCTGCACGAGGTGTGCGAGGCGGCCGAGCAGTGCGGGCTGCTGCTGGTCTCCGACGAGACGTACGCCGACACGGTGCACCATCCGCACGAGACCGTGCTGCTCACCCCCGCCGAGATGCTGCCCGGCCGGACGATCGTCGTCGTGGACCTGTGCGCCGCCCTGGCCCCGCCGTCCTGGCCCGTGGCGATCGCCCGCTTCCCGGCCACCGCCGAGGGCGCGCGCCTGCGTGCCGCCGTGGCGGACCGCTGCGCCGGGCTGCGCGCGGTGCTTGCGGAGCCGGTGGCCGCCACGGCCGCCCACGCGCTCGCCGAGGGCGCGGACGTCCGGGCCCATCTCGCCGCCGCCACCCGCCTGCACGCCGCCCTCGGCGCTGCCTCGTACGTGGCGGTCACCCGTGCGGGCGCCTTGTGCCGCCCACCCGAAGCGGGCTTCCACCTCTACGCCGACCTCGGCCCCCTGCGGCACGCCCTGGCAGCCGCCGGCGTCACGGACGCGCCCACCCTGGAGGCCGCCCTGTCCGCCCGCCTCGGCCGGCCGGTCCCCGGCGGCCACCGCTTCGGCGACGACCCGTCCGCCCTCCACGTCCGCATCGACACCGGCCCCCTCCACGGCACCGACGACCGCCAGCGCCACGCCGCCCTCACCTCCGCGTCCCCCCTCGAACTCCCCCACGTCGCCGCGGCGTTGTCCGACCTCGAGTCCGCGATCACCGGCCTGGCCAGGGGCGCCGCCTGAGCCTCGCTGGTGACGGTGACGGCTCTGCCGCAGGACGCCGCGCGCGAGTTCGCCGAGCGGGCCGCCCACCGCGGTCGTGCTCGTGCTCGTCGCCCAGATCGCCCACGGCCTGGTGACCAACCCCTTCTACCAGTGGGACCGCTTCGCGTACTGGTTCGTCCGGCCGGTGATCCTGGACGGGCTGCTCATCACCCTGGAGGTGGCCGCGTACAGCGCTGTGCCCGGCCTGCTCGGCGGGATCGCGCTCGCACTGGCCAGGCTCTCCGGCAGCCCCGTGCTGCGCGCCGTCAGCTGGACGTACACCTGGCTGTTCCGCTCGGTGCCGCTCATCGTCGTGCTGCTGTTCCTGTACAACTTCAGTGCGGTGCCCGCCGGCCCGGGCTTCCGCGGCGTACCGCGGCGCGACGGGTGCGCTGACGTGACGGCGTGGAGATCGCTCCGCGCCGGTGCCGCGGCCGAGGTCGTCTGGCCGGGCACGAACGCGGGGCCGTCCGGGGCGAGTTCCGCGAAGCGGCTGTCCCCCTGGGTGCGCGGTGTGAGTGCGGGCGGGTTCGGCACGGAGCCGCTGCGGGCGCGATGAGGCCGGCGCAGGGCGCGCGTGGCTGCTGCGGCAGGGGCCGTCAGCGCCGTGCGCCCGCGCGGGCTGCGGGCCCCCGGGCGGCCGGGGTGAGGCCTATGTGACCCGTGGGTGCCGACCCGCGGCCGTAGGGGCGCCGGCTGCGGGGCGGCGCCATCCGCCTTCCCAGGCACCGTTGCGCAACCGCGCAACCGCCGCAGGCCCGGTGCCCTGACGACGGCGCGTACCTGGGCCCGCTGCCGCGCTCTCCAGCCGGTAGGCCGCGAGCGGCGCCTTGAAGACGGGCGTGGATGGCGGGGCTACATCCGTGGACGTCGGCGGGTCCGGGGCCCCCGGGAGGCGGTCGGTGGCCGGGGTGTCGTCGGGGGGTGGTGTGAGCGCCTTCGGTACGGAGCCGGCGTGGGCGCGCGTGGCGGCCGGGGGTGTCGTCCGACCTGATGACGAGCGGCGTTTGGGCCGGATTGTTCGGGGATCCGCGAGCACTGTGCGCCCGGCCGGCCGAAGGGGCGGCCGTGGGTCCGGAAGCACCCCCCGCCGGGAGGCGGTCAGTGGCCGGGGTGTTCGGCCGGCGTGTCGTCGGGGGTGGCGGAGGTCGCCCTGAGGCCGTGCAGGCGGCGCCAGAGCTGGGGGGCGGAGGCGATGAGGAGGGTGAGCGCGACGGCGAGCAGGACGCCCTGCCACGGCTCGGGGAAGAGGGTGCCGCCGAGGATGCCGATGAGCTGGTAGGCCGCCGCCCAGGCCAGGCAGGCGGGGACGTCGCCGCGCGCGAAGCGGCGGACGGGCATCTCGGCGAGCAGGCAGGCGACCATCACCGGGATGCGCCCGGCGGGTATCAGGCGGGACAGGACGAGGACGGCGACGCCGTGGTCGTCGAGCCGGCGTTGCGCGTCGGCCAGGCGTGCGGGATCGGCGCGTTGCTGGAGCTGCCGCAGCCAGCGCGAGCCGTTGCGGGAGCGTACGCCGCGGTGGCCGAGCAGGTAGAGGCCCATATCGCCGAGGAAGGCGGCGCCCGCGGCGACGACGAAGACCAGCGCGAGGGAGAAGGGGGCGGTCTGGTGGAAGGCGACGACGGCGGCGCTGCTGACGAGCGCGCCGGTGGGCACGACCGGCACGAGCGAGCCGAGCACGACCAGCAGGAAGAGCGAGGGGTAGCCGACCACCTGGCCGGTGGACTGGGAGGAGGTCTGCTCCGCGAGCAGGGTGAGTCCGCTCACCTGGCGGCCTCCAGCAGCATGCTCTCGCCGTGCTCCAGCCGGTGCACCGCCACCGCCGGTGCCAGCTGCCCGGCGAGCCGGACGAACTCCTCGCCGGGGGCGTGGAATTCGTGCGGCCGGACGGCGTCCATGCCGATCGGCCAGTACGTCCCGTAGTGGATGGGGACGGCGGCGCGCGGGGCGAGCCGCGCCAGGGCCCGGGCGGCGCGCCCGGCGTCGAGGTGGCCGGTGCCGAGGAACGGTCCCCAGCCGCCGACGGGCAGCAGGGCGGCGTCGCAGGGGCCGACCTCGTCCGCCATCCCGTCGAACAGCCCGGTGTCCCCGGCGAAGTAGGTCCGTTCCTCGCCCACCAGCACGTAGCCCAGCGCGGGGGAGCGGCGCGGCCCGTACGGCAGGCGCCGTCCGTCGTGCGCGGCGCTCACCACGCGTACCGTCAGCGCGTCCACCTTCACCTCGTCACCGGGGGCGACCTCGGTCAGCTCCAGCCGCCGGTCCGCCGCGAGCCGCCGCAGCCGGGGCACCGCGGCGGGGGCCCCGCGCGGCACCAGTACCCGGGTACCCCGGGAGAGCCGGGCCAGCGAGCCGGTGTGCAGGTGGTCGGCGTGCAGGTGGGAGATGACGGCGACGTCCGCCAGGGCCGCGCCCGGCGGCGGGACCGCGCCGCGCCGCCTGCGCAGGTGGGCCAGGCGCGGGGCGAAGAGCGGATCGGTGAGCACGCGCACCCCCGAGTCCCGCACGGTCACCGTCGCGTGTCCCCACCAGGTGATCTCGACCGCCACTCGTGCCTCCTCGTCTCGCCCCGAGCCTATGCTCCGGCGCGCCCGCCGTGTGCCCCCGGTGCGCCGCGGGGCCCAGGGGGGACTGTGACAGTCTGGGGGTATTCGTGTTCGGGGACGCGCGGGGACGTGCGCAGACGTGAGGAGACGTGGAGAGGGTGGGCGTGCTGCGTCGGTGGCGGGCCGCCGGGGGCGCGATCGTCCGCGTGCTGGTCGTGTGGGTGGTGGTGACGGCGACGATGGCCGTGCTCGCCGGGATCCTGCCCGACTTCCGCATCCAGTCGCCCGGCGGCGACAGCCCCACCCGCATCGCGGTGACGGCGGCGGCCGCCGCCGGTGCCTTCGGTCTGCTGAGCGCGCTGGTCTGGCCGGTGCTGGTACGGGCCGTGCTGCTGGTGCCCGCGCTGGTGCTGGGCCTGCTGGTGTTCTTCCTCAACGGCTCGCTGCTGCTGCTCGCCTTCCGCTTCACCCCCGACTGGCAGGGTGACATCGCGCCGGCCACGGCCGTGGTGATCGCCGCCGTGATGTCGGCGGCGTCGTCCGCGACGAGCACGACGCTCGCCATGCGCGACGACGCGGCGTACGGCCGGCGCCTGGCGCGCCTGGCCGGCCGGCGTCGCGGGGGCGCGGGCCACGACCCCGCCGGCGCGGACGGCCCGCGGGAGCCGGGCTTCGTCTTCGTCCAGCTGGACGGCGTCGGGCACGACGTGCTGCGCGAGGCCGTGCGCCCGGTGACGCGCAAGGGGAGGCTGCGCCCCCCGGCGATGGAGACCGTCGCCGACTGGCTCGACGGCAGCCACCGCCTGGTGCCGTGGACCACCGACTGGAGCAGCCAGACCGGCGCCAGTCAGCTGGCCATCCTGCACGGCAGCAACGAGGACGTGCCCGCCTTCCGCTGGTACGAGAAGGAGACCCGGCAGGTCATGGTCTGCAACCGGCCCTCGTGCGCGGCCGAGCTGGAGCGCCGCGCGGTCGCCCGCACCGGGCGGGCGGGGCTGCTGGCGCCGGACGGCGCAAGCCGGGGCAACCTGTTCAGCGGCGGCGCCGAGCAGCTGGCGCTCGTGATGTCGGTGTCGACCCGTCGCCGGCGCTTCTCCGCCGACCGGCTCGCGATGGCACGGCTGCGGTCCCGGGCGGTCGGCGCCCCGGAGGGCGGCGATCCCGCGGCCGTCCTCGCCCGGGTCGGCGCCACCCGCTCCCGGACCGGCTACTTCGCGTACTTCTCCGACCCGGCCAACGCGGTGCGCACCGCCGCGTCCTTCGTCGCGGAGGTCGTGCGCGAGATCACGGAGTCCACCTCGGCGCGGCTGCGTCACGAGCGTCCCCGGGTGCGGCGCGGCGGCCTCTACCCCTTCCTGCGGGCCTTCGCCACCGTCGTCGAGCGCGACGTGGCGGTGGCGGCCGTGGTCGGCGACATGCTCGCCGGGCGGGGTGCCGTCTACGCCGACCTCGTCGCGTACGACGAGGTCGCGCACCACTCGGGGCCGCGCAGCCGGGACGCGATGCGGGTGCTGCGGCGTCTGGACCGCGCCATCCGCCTGATCGCCGACGCCTCCCGGTACGCGCCGCGCCCCTACCGGATCGTGCTGCTGTCCGATCACGGCCAGAGCGAGGGCGAGACCTTCGAGTCCGCGTACGGGCTGACCCTGCGGGACCTGGTCCGGGCGGGGTGCGGGCTGCCGGTGCGCCGCCGCGTGCGGGGCACGGCCAGCGGCGCCGAGGCGCGCGCGGCGGCCCGTGCGGCACTGCACCGCCCGGAGCACGGGGGCCGCGCGGGCGAGGAGCAGGAGACGGCGGGGCCGTCCTCGGACCCGGTGGTGCTGGCCTCGGGGAACCTGGCGCTGATCTCCTTCCCCGACCTCCCGGGGCGGGCGGACCGGCAGGGCGTCGAGGCCCGCCACCCGGCCCTGCTGCGGACGCTGGCCGAGCACCCGGGGGTCGGCTTCGTGCTGGTCCTGGACCGGGAGCGCGGGCCGCTGGTGCTGGGCGGGGACGGCGGCGAGCACGAGCTGGAGACGGGCCGGGTCACCGGCCGCGACCCGCTGGCGCCGTTCGGGCCGGGCGCGGCGGCCGCGGTGCTGCGCACCGCCCGCTTCCCGCACGCCGCCGACCTCATGGTCAACTCGGCGTACGACCCGGTCACCCGGACCGTGCACGCCTTCGAGGAGCAGGTGGGCTCGCACGGCGGCCTGGGCGGCGACCAGAGCCGGGCCTTCCTGCTGCACCCGTTCGACCTGGACGGTCCCGATCCGCTGGAACGCCTGGTGGGCGCCGGGGCCGTGCACGAGCTGCTGGGCGGCTGGCTCGGCCGCAAGCCCCTGGCGCAGGCGCCCCCGGTCGAGGACGGCAAGGACGAGCAACCGGTCGTCGGCTGACGCGCCGCGCACGGGACTGGTGTCCGGCGCGGGTCTCCTTCGGGTGGATCGCACGGCCGCCGGGGGCGCACCGGCGCAGGCCCGCCACGTACGGGTGATTGACCTACGGGCGCCGCTGCTGGACGCTTGCCCGCGATCGATCGGACGGTGTGCGCGGGCGGGGTCCGCGGGTGGGGGAGGCTGCGATGCCGTACTACGAGGACCTGAGCCCGTACGCCTACTTCACAGAAACGATTCCGCCGGACGTCTCCGCCCGCGCCGTCGGCTGGCTGGACCCCGCCCGCCCCTACCCGCAGGCGGAGCCCTCCGAGGAGTTCGCCGACCGCCTCTTCGCCCTGTGCCGCGACCACCTGTGCGCCATCACCCACGGCTGGTACGGCTGCACCCTGTGCCGCCGCAGGCTGGTCGGGGGCGGTCGCTTCAAGCCGGTGAGCGTGTCCCGCGGCGGCGAGCGGATCCTCGTGGGCCACGGCGAGGTACGGGTGGAGGGCGGCGCCGGCACCTGGCTGATCGCGCCCGACCTGGTCGTCCACTACGTCCTGGCCCACCGCTACGCCCCGCCCGAGCCCTTCGTCGAGGCCGTCCTGGCCGGCCGCGTCGTCGTCGGCTGCCGGTAGGCCCCACCGGCTCAGGGACTGATCGCGAGCACCATGTACGCCGCCAGCAGGGCCAGGTGCACCGCGCCCTGCAGCGGCGTGGCGCGTCCCGGTATCACCGTCAGGGTGCCCACGGCGACGGTGATCGCCAGCAGCACCATGTGCGTGGCGCCGAGCCCCAGCAGCAGCGGGCCGGACATCCACACCGAGGCCACCGCGACCGCCGGGATGGTCAGCCCGATGCTCGCCATCGCCGAGCCGAGCGCCAGGTTGAGGCTGGTCTGCACACGGTCGCGGGCGGCCGCGCGCACCGCGGCGATGGTCTCGGGCAGCAGCACCAGCAGGGCGATGACGACGCCGACGAAGGAGGACGGCAGGCCGGCGTACTGCACGCCCTGCTCGATCGTCGGCGACTCCACCTTGGCCAGCCCCACGACCGCGACCAGCGCCACCACCAGCAGCGCCAGGCTGAACAACGCGGCGCGGACGGTGGGCGGGACGGAGTCGTCCTCCGAGACGTCGATCACCTCGCCGCCCGGCTTCACCGGCAGGAAGTACGCGCGGTGCCGCACCGTCTGCGTCGCGACGAACAGGCCGTACAGCACCAGCGACGCCAGCGCGGCGAAGGTGAGCTGGGCGGTGGAGAAGCGCGGGCCCGGGGTGCTGGTGGTGAACGTCGGCAGCACGAGGCTGAGGGTGGCGAGCGTCGCCACCGTCGCCAGGGAGGCGCCCGTGCCCTCCGGATTGAAGACCGCCACCCGCCGGCGCAGCGCCCCCACCAGCAGGCAGAGCCCCATGATGCCGTTGCACGTGATCATGACCGCGGCGAAGACGGTGTCACGGGCCAGGCCCGCGCTCTTCGGGCCGCCGTCCGCCGTCAGGGTGAGGATCAGGGCCACCTCGATGACGGTCACCGCCACCGCCAGCACGAGCGCGCCGTAGGGTTCACCCACCCGGTGCGCCACCACCTCTGCGTGGTGGACGGCGGCGAGCACCGCGACGGCCAGGAAGACCGCGACGACCACGACCACGGCCACCGGCAGCGTCCGTCCCCACGTCAGGGCCAGCAGGACCACCGAGAGCACCGGGACGAGGACCGTCCAGTGCAGGGCGGACACGGGGAAGCGAGCGGTCATGCCTCCGAGACTGACAGCTCGTCAGGGTCGGCGCGACGCGGGGCGCCCGGACGTGCCGCCGCTCATCGCCCGGCCGGGGGAAACGCCTGTTCGGCCCAGATGGTCTTGCCGGCGGAGGTCTGCCGGGTACCCCAGGACTGGCTCAACTGCGCCACCAGCAGCAGGCCGCGGCCGCCCTCGTCGTCGGACAGGGCACGCCGCAGGTGCGGGGCGGTGCTGCTGCCGTCGGACACCTCGCAGATCAGGGTGCGGTCGCGGATGAGCCGCAGCTGGATCGGCGGCGCGCCGTACCGGATGGCGTTGGTGACCAGCTCGCTCACCACCAGCTCGGTGACGAACACCGCGTCCTCCAGGCCCCAGGCGACCAGCCGCTCCGCCACCGCCTGCCGGGCGTCCGCGACGTGCGCGGGGTCGCCGGGCAGGTCCCACACCGCGACCTGGCCGTCGTCGAGCGCCCGGGTACGGACGAGCAGCAGCGCGACGTCGTCGACCGGACGGTCCGACGGGAGGGTCTTCAGGACGGTGTCGCAGGCCGCCTCCATCGTCGGGGCCGGGGCGGCCAGCGCGGCGCGCAGCCGCGCCAGGCCGGCGTCCAGGTCGAAGTCCCGGCTCTTGACCAGGCCGTCGGTGTAGAGCGCGAGCATGCTGCCCGCCGGCAGCTCCAGCTCGACCGCCTCGAACGGCAGCCCCCCGACGCCCAGCGGCGGGCCCGCGGACATCGGGACCATCTCGACCCTGCCGTCGGGGAGGCGCACGGCGGGCGGCGGGTGCCCGGCGCTGGCGAGGGAGCAGCGGCGCGCGATCGGGTCGTACACGGCGACCAGGCAGGTCGCGCCCAGCTCGCCGCTGGTCTCGGCGGGCGACACCTCCCGGCCGTGGCCGTCCTCGGGGTCCAGGTGCGAGACGAGGTCGTCGAGGTGGGTCAGCAGCTCGTCCGGCGCCAGGTCCACGTCCGCGAGGGTGCGCACCGCCGTCCGCAGCCGGCCCATCGTCGCCGAGGCGTGGATGCCGTGGCCCACGACGTCGCCCACGACCAGGCCCACCCGCGTGCCGGACAGCGGGATGACGTCGAACCAGTCGCCGCCGACCCCTGCCCGGGCCCCGGCCGGCAGGTAGCGCGAGGCGACCTCCACCGCGGCCTGCTCGCGCAGCCGCAGCGGCAGCAGACTGCGCTGGAGGGTCAGCGCCGTGGAGTGCTCCCGCGTGAAGCGGCGGGCGTTGTCGACGCACACCGCGGCCCGCCCCGCGAGCTCCTCGGTCAGCGTCAGGTCGTCCTCGGTGAACAACTCCGGACGCGCCCAGCGGATGAACACCGCCACCCCGAGGGTGATGCCGCGCGCCCGCAACGGCACCGCCAGCACCGAATGGATGCCGTACTCCTGGACCTTGGCGTCCCGCAGGCTGTTCTGCGCCAGCCACAGCGTGAAGTCCGGGTGCCCCAGCCGGCTGAGCACGGGACGGCCGGTCGCCAGGGCCCGGGACGGCGGGGAGAACTCCGGGTAGACGTCGAGCTCGCCGAGGTCGACGGCCGCGTCCGGGGCGCGGCCCGACGCGGTGCGGTGGGCGACCCGGCGCAGCTCCACGCCGAGGCCGGGCGGTCCCGGCGGGGGCTCCTCGCCGTGCAGCACCGAGTCCAGCAGGTCCACGCTGGCGAAGTCGGCGAAGCGCGGCACGGCCAGCTCCGTCAGCTCGTCGGCGGTGTGCACCACGTCCAGGGTGGTGCCGAGCCGTGCGCCGGCCTCGTTCAGCAGGGCCAGCCGCCGGCGCCCCCGGAACTGCTCGGTGCTGTCGAACGCCGCGCTCGCCACGCCCCGGATCCGGCCCTGCGGGTCCCGCACCGGCCACATCTCGGTGTTCCACGCCCGGTCGCCGACGGTGGCCCCGGCGGCGGCCGGGCTCTCGTAGTGCGCCGGCCGGCCGGTCTCCGCGACCTGCCGCAGGTGGGCGTTGAACCCGCGGCGACCCTCGTCGTCCAGGAGCGCCCCGGAGAACGGCCGGCCGGTCAGGTCCGCCGCCGGGACACCGATCATGTCCGCCGCGGCGTCGTTGACCCGGTGGTAGCGCAGCCCGGTGTCGTACGTGGCCATGGCCACGGACGACTGCTGGAAGGCCCACAGCAGGAGCGCGGTGTCCGGGTCGGCGCAGGAGGCCGTCACGACACAGCCGCCGGGCCGGTCGTCGGCGTCCAGCGCGGGGGAGACCCGTACGTCGAGGTCGAGTTCCCGCCCGTCCCGCCGGTGCGCCCGCACCCGGCCGCGCCACTCCCGGTCGAGCGCGATCGCCTGCGCCTGCGCACCGAACACCTCGGCGACGGGCCGTCCCACCGCCTCCGCCGCCGCGTGTCCGAGCAGCCGTCGTGCCCCCGCGCTCCATCCCGTGACCACCCCCCGCGCGCTGACGGTGACCACGGCCGTGGCGGCCGGGTCCCCGGGGTCACTCGTGTTCATCGTCGGCGATCACACACCCGTCGCAGTCCCTACCTCCCCAGGGTGCGCGCTCCGCAGGACACCATCAAATCGGCCGGGGCCGCCCCCGCGGCCGCTGTGATGGTGTCCTGCGGCCACTGTCGGTGGCGGCGGCGATACTGCCGCCATGCGCGCGAGCCGGCTGGTCTCCCTCCTCCTGCTCCTCCAGTCGCGGGGGCGGATGACCGCCGCGGAGCTGGCGGAGGAGCTGGAGGTGTCCGTACGGACGATCTACCGCGACGTGCAGTCGCTGCACGAGGCGGGCATCCCGCTGTACGGCGACGCCGGGCACGACGGCGGCTACCGGCTGCTCGACGGCTACCGCACCCGGCTGACGGGCCTGACCGCCGACGAGACGCAGGCGTGGTTCCTGGCCGCCCTGCCCGATCCGGCCGCGCAGCTGGGGCTCGGGGAGGCCGCGGCGGCGGCCCGGCTGAAGTTCAGCGCCGCGCTGCCGCCGGCGCTGCGGGAACGGGCGGAGCGGGTGCGGGGGCGGTTCCTGCTGGACGCGCCCGGCTGGTACAGCTCCGAGGAGCAGGTGCCGCACCTGCCCGTGGTGGCCGACGCCGTGTGGAACCGGCAGGCCGTACGGGTGCGGTACCGCCGCTGGCGCGAGCCCGCCGAGACCGACCGCAGGCTCGAACCGTACGGTCTGGTGCTCAAGGCGGGCCGCTGGTACGTGGTCGCCCACGACGGGAGCGACCCGCGCACCTACCGGGTCGACCAGATGCTCGAGGTGCGCGCCCTCGACGAGACGTTCGCGACCCCGCCCGGCTTCGACCTCGCCGCGTACTGGCGGGAGTACCTCGCCGGGTTCCACGCACGGCTCCACCGGGACACGGCCCTGATCCGGGTGTCACCGCGCGGTGCCGAGCGGCTGCCCGCGCTGCTGTCACGCCCCGTGGCCCGGGCGGTGGCCGAGGACGGCGAGCGGGAGCCGGACGGCTGGGTCCGCGCCCGCGTGCCCATCGAGTCGGTCGCGCACGCGCACGGCGAGTTCCTCAGGCTCGGCGCGGACCTCGAAGTCCTGGCGCCGGCTCCGCTGCGGGAGCTGCTGGCGGAGTCGGCGCGGGCGCTGGCCGTCCTCTACGGGCCGCCGCGCTCCACACCGCCGCCCCTGCGGCCGCCACCGCGCTGAGACCGGCGACCGCCGCGAAGCCGGTCAGGAGTCCGGCGCGGGCGGTGACCGCCGAGGTCCCGAGCATCACGGCCACGGTCGCGGCGAGCCCGTACGCGTTCGCCGCCCCGAAGGCCCGCCCCACGCGGCCCTCGTCGACCGCGGCCATCAACAGCGTCCGCGAGGCGATGCGCGCCTGCCCGAAGACGAAGGCCCCGGCCGGCACGAGCAGCAGCAGCCCCGTCACGCCGAACCGGGGCTGCAGCGCGAACAGCACGGCGCAGAGCGCGAAACCGGTGAGCGCGAGCCGCAGGTCCCCCAGCCGGGCCCCCGTCCGCCGGTACGCGGCCGCCGCGAGCAGGAAGCCCGCACCGCCGAGCGCGTCCACCGCACCGACGACGGCGGCGCCCCGGTGCAGCTGGGCGATGACCAGCACCGGCATCAGGGCGTTGAAGACGGTCACCACCACGCTGCCCTGGGCGTACAGCAGGACCAGCGGGCCGAGCGGCGCCCGCGACGGGACCGGCCGCACCGCGGCCGAGGCGGCGGTGCCCGAAGTGACGGGCTTCCCCACCCCGCGGCCGGTCGCCAGGACGAGGACCGCGGAGGCCACGAAGGTCGCCGCGTTGAACACGAACAGCGGGGCAGGGCCGGCGAACTGCAGCGCTAGACCGCCCACCGCCGCCGACAGCAGCATCCCGCTCTGCAACGCCATCTCGTAGTGGGCGTTGAACCGCCGCAGCCGCCCCGCGGGCACCCGCTCCTTGATCAACGCCGCGCTCACCGGCACGAAGAGCGCGGCCGTCACGGCCAGCGCGAAGTTGCTGCCGTAGACGACCGCCCCCCGCGGCCAGCCCAGGACCGTACCCAGCGCAGGCACCAGGGCCACGGCGGCGCTGAGCAGGTCGCAGCCCGCCCACAGCGCCCGCCGGTCGAAACGGTCGGCGACCCGGCCGAACAACGGCGACAGCACGGCCTGGGGGACGGCGACGGCGATGAAGAGCCAGCCCACGTCGAGCAGCGAGCCCTGGGCGCGCACCATCAGCAGGGCCGCGGCGATGAGCTGGATGTTGTTGCCCAGGGAGGTGATGAACACGGCGGGCAGGAGGAGACGTTGCGTTCGTCCGGTGGTGGTCACGGGGAACGATGGTCCGGCTTTCCGCTGACGTCTGCTGTCAGGGGGTGCGGCGGGGCGGCCCGGGTTAATCAGTGGACGGGCCGCCGTCGTTCCCGACAGCATTCCGCCGATGACACGAACAGACACGCCCACCGCATGGGACGAGCGCTCCGCGCTGACGACCCTCCTCGACTACGCCCGCGACACCGCCCGCGCCAAGTGCGAGGGCGTCACGCCCGAGCACGCCCGCAGCGCCCCGCTCCCGGGTTCGCCGCTGATGACGCTCAGCGGACTGGTCAACCATCTCCGCTGGGTCGAGTACTACTGGTTCGAGGTGGTGTTCCTCGGCGGCGAGGACGAGGGCCCCTGGACGGAGGAGGACCCCGACCGCGAGATGCGGATCGCCGTGGACCTCCCCCTCGCCGACGTGCTGGCGGACTACGAGGCGCACACCGCCCGCTATCGCGAGCTCGTCGCCGGGCTCGACCTGGACGCCGTCGCCAAGCGCCCCATCCGCGACGGCCGCCACCCCAACCTGCGCTGGATCCTGCTGCACCTCGTCGAGGAGACCTCCCGCCACAACGGCCACCTCGACCTCCTGCGCGAACTGGTCGACGGCACGACCGGCGTGTAGGTGTCGTCGGCCCGGATGCGGGTCAGGTGCCGGCGCCTACGGTCGCCGCGCCGCGGCGAGCCCGGCCAGTCGCGCGGCCGCCGTGTCCCAGGCCCGGCCGTCCGCGGCCGGCTCGTACGTCCGCAGCGGCTGGGTGGCCGCGACCAGCGCCCGCATCGCCGCCAGGCCGTCGTGGCCGTCGCCGAACGCGCCGGCGGCGCGGGCCTGGACGAGGATGTTGCCCAGGGCCGTGGCCTCGGTGGGGCCGGCGACGACCGGGAGCCCGGTGGCGTCGGCGGTGAAGCGGCACAGCAGTTCGTTGCGGGAGCCGCCGCCGACCAGGTGGACGCGGTGGATCTCCCGGCCGGCGAGTTCGGCCGCCTCGCGCAGGGTGCGGCGGTGGGCGAGGGCGAGGCTCTCCAGGATGCAGCGGACGACCGCGCCGTGCGACGCCGGAGGCTTCTGGCCGGTCCCGGCGCAGAAGGCGCGGATCCGGGCGGGCATGTCACCGGGCGTCAGGAAGAGCGGGTCGTCCGGGTCGATGAGGGCGGCGAAGGGCTCCGCGGCGGCCGCCGCGGCGAGCAGTTCCTGCAGGGGCAGGCCCTCCTGCTGCTGCTCCCAGGTGCGGCGGCACTCCTCCAGCAGCCACATGCCCATGATGTTGCGCAGGTAGCGGATGGTGCCGTCGACGCCGCGCTCGTTGGTGAAGTTGGCGAGGCGCGAGGCCTCCGTGAGCACCGGGGCGTCCAGCTCCAGGCCCGCCAGCGACCAGGTGCCGCACGAGATGTACGCGAAGTGCGGCCCGGTGGCCGGGACCGCGGCCACCGCGGAGGCGGTGTCGTGCGAGGCCACGGTGACGACGGCGGTGTCCGCCGGCAGCCCCGTGTACGCGGCCACGTGGGGCAGGAGCGTGCCGGCGTGGGTGCCCGGGCGGCGCAGCGGCGGCAACAGGCGCGGCCCGATGCCCAGCCGGCCGGGGAGTTCCTCCGCCCAGGTCGCGGTGCGCGCGTCGAAGAGGCCGGTGGTGGAGGCGTTGGTCTCCTCGGCGCCGATGCCGCCGGTGAGCCAGTGGGTGAGCAGGTCGGGGATCATCAGCAGCGTCCTGGCGGCCGCGAACTGGGCGCCGTCACGGGCCGCCGCCAGCTGGAAGACCGTGTTGAAGGGCAGGTGCTGCAGCCCGGTGACCGCGTACAGCTCCTGCGCGCCGATGTCGTCCCTGACCCGCTCGGCGACGTGCTCCGTGCGGCTGTCGCGGTAGTGGTGGGGGATCCCCAGCAGGGCGCCGTCCGCGTCGAGCAGTCCGTAGTCCACCGCCCAGCTGTCGATGCCGACCGACGTGACGCCGTCCCCGGCCCGGGCCGCCAGGCGCAGGCCGTCCAGGCTCTCCCGGAACAGGGCGAGGACGTCCCAGTGGAGTCCGGTGGGCAGCCGTACGGGGGTGTTGGCGAAGCGGTGCACCTCGTCGAGGACGAGGTGGTCCGGGCCCACCCGGCCGAGGATGACGCGGCCGCTGGTGGCGCCGAGGTCGATGGCGGCGAATGGCACGTGGGCCCCTCGTGTTCTGGTCGTTCGGGTCGGAGCGACGGGTGCGGTCGGCGCGGCGCGGCGCGCCGCGGGGGTCGGTGGGTCGTACGGGTGCGGGGGAGCCGGTCGGCCGGCTCCCCCGCGCGGTGCGGTCGGCGTCAGCGCAGGAACGCCGCGGCCACGCCGGCGTCGACCGGGACGTGCAGACCCGTGGTGTGCGTCAGTTCCCCGCCGGTCAGGGCGAAGACCGCGTTGGCGACGTGCTCGGGGAGCACCTCGCGCTTGAGGATGGTGCGCTGGGCGTAGAACTCGCCCAGCTTCTCCTCCGGCACCCCGTACGTCGCGGCGCGCTGGGCGCCCCAGCCGGAGGAGAAGATGCCCGAGCCGCGGACGACCCCGTCGGGGTTGACGCCGTTGACGCGGATGCCGTGCTCGCCGAGCTCGGCCGCCAGCAGCCGGACCTGGTGCGCCTGGTCCGCCTTGGTGGCGGAGTAGGCGATGTTGTTGGGCCCGGCGAAGACCGCGTTCTTGGAGGCGATGTAGACGATGTCGCCGCCGAGCTTCTGCGCGATGAGCACCCGGGCCGCCTCGCGGGAGACGAGGAAGGAGCCGCGCGCCATGATGTCGTGCTGGAGGTCCCAGTCGCGGGCGGTGGTCTCCAGCAGCGGCTTGGACACGGAGATGCCCGCGTTGTTGACCACCAGGTCCACCCCGCCGAAGGCCAGCAGGGCCTCGTCGAAGCCGGCCCGGATGGCGTCCTCACTGGTCACGTCCACGGTGATCGCGACCGCCCGGTCGGGACCGCCGAGTTCCTCCGCGACGGCCCGCGCGCCGTCGGTGTTGACGTCGGCGACGACCACGCAGGCGCCCTCCGCCGCCAGGCGGTGCGCGATGGCCCTGCCGATGCCCGAACCGGCCCCGGTGACCAGGGCGATGCGGGTGGCCAGCGGCTTGGGCTTCGGCATCCGCTGGAGCTTGGCCTCCTCCAGCGCCCAGTACTCGATGCGGAACTTCTCCGCCTCGTCGATGGGGGCGTACGCGGAGACCGCCTCGGCGCCGCGCATCACGTTGATCGCGTTGACGTAGAACTCGCCCGCGACGCGGGCGGTCTGCTTGTCCTTGCCGTAGCTGAACATGCCGACGCCCGGCACGAGGACGATCGCCGGGTCGGCGCCGCGGATGGCGGGGGAGTCCGCGGTGGCGTGCCGGTCGTAGTACGCCTGGTAGTCGGCGCGGTAGGCGGCGTGCAGCTCCTCCAGGCGGGCCACGGCGTCCTCGAGCGGCGCCGTGGGGGGCAGGTCGAGGACGAGCGGGCGGACCTTGGTGCGCAGGAAGTGGTCGGGGCAGGAGGTGCCGAGCGCGGCCAGCCGGGGGTGCTCCGCGTGCGCGAGGAAGTCCAGGACGGGCGCGGAGTCGGTGAAGTGGCCGACCTGCGGGCGGTCCTGGGAGGCGATCGCCCGCAGGACCGGGGCGAGCGCGGCGGCCCGGGCCCGGCGCCCGGCCTCCGGCAGCGGCTCCCAGCCCGGCAGCGGGGCGCCGAACGGGTCCTGCTTGCCGTGGCGCTCCAGGAACTCCTCGGCGGTGCGGATGATCCACAGGGCGTTGCGCTCGCACTCCTCGGAGGTCTCGCCCCAGGCGGTGATGCCGTGACCGCCGAGGATCACACCGACGGCCTGCGGGTTGGCCTCCTTGATGGCGGCGATGTCCAGGCCCAGCTGGAAGCCGGGGCGGCGCCACGGCACCCAGGCGACCTTGTCGCCGAAGCACTCCTGGGTGAGCTTCTCGCCGTCGGCGGCGCAGGCCAGCGCGATGCCCGAGTCGGGGTGCAGGTGGTCGACGTGCGCGGCGTCGACGAGGCCGTGCATGGCCGTGTCGATGGAGGGAGCGGCGCCGCCCTTGCCGTGCAGGCAGTAGTCGAACGCCGCGACCATCTCGTCCTCGCGCTCGGGGCCGGGGTAGACGGCGGTCAGGGCGCGCAGCCGGTCCAGGCGCAGGACGGCGAGGCCGGCCTCGGTGAGCGTGCCCAGGTCGCCGCCCGAGCCCTTGACCCACATCAGGTCCACGGCTCCGCCGGTGACGGGGTCGGTGGCGGTGGCCTTGGCGGAGGCGTTGCCGCCGGCGTAGTTGGTGTTGCGCGGGTCGGCGCCCAGGCGGTGGGCGCGCTCCAGCAGCGCGGCGACTTCCGGATGGGTGGCGGGTGCCATGGGGGTGTCCTTCGGGAG
>NZ_JARAVO010000191.1:0-18877 GCF_033792805.1 Streptomyces sp. PA03-1a | reverse complement strand
CCCCCACCCTCCCCTTCCCCGATACCCCTAGGGGGTATAATTTGGTGGTGGGTGGACGGCACGGTGCCCGACGCCGTTCACCGGAACACGCACAGAACGCACGAGGAGAACCCATGTCTGTCAGCTACAGCGTCTCCGGGATGAGCTGCGGTCACTGCGAGTCCGCGGTCAGCAAGGAGGTCTCGACCCTCCCCGGTGTGATCGGCATCACGGTGGACGCCAAGACCGGCCTGCTCACCATCGACTCCGACGCCCCCCTGGACGAGGAGGCCGTCCGCGCCGCCGTGGACGAGGCGGGCTACGAACTGGTCGGCCGGGCATGACCGTCCCGGATCAGCAGCAGGTCACCCCGCGGATCGCCGCGCAGGCCGCCCCTGCGGGCGTCACCGAGCTCGAACTCGCGATCGGCGGGATGACCTGCGCCTCGTGCGCGGCCCGGATCGAGAAGAAGCTCAACCGGGTGGACGGCGTCACGGCCACCGTCAACTACGCCACCGAGAAGGCCAAGGTGGCGTTCGGGGACGGGATCGGCGTCGGCGACGTGATCGCCATCGTCGAGTCCACCGGTTACACCGCCGCGCTCCCCGCCCCGCCGGTCACCGACGCGTCGCGGGAGGAACCGGAGTCCGCGCCGGGCGAGCTCACGGCGCTGCGGCAGCGGCTGCTGACCGCCGTCGTGCTCGCCGTGCCCGTCATCGCGATGGCCATGGTCCCGGCCCTGCAGTTCCGCAACTGGCAGTGGCTGTCGCTGACCCTGGCCGCGCCGGTCGTGGCGTACGCGGCATGGCCCTTCCACCGTGCGGCGTGGACAAACCTGCGGCACGGCGCCACCACCATGGACACGCTGATCTCCATGGGCACGCTGGCCTCCTTCGGCTGGTCGGTCTGGGCGCTCTTCTTCGGCGACGCGGGCGTGCCGGGCCTGACGCACCCCTTCGAGCTGACCGTCGCCCAGGGGCACGGCTCCGCCAACCTGTACCTGGAGGTCGCCTCCGGCGTCACCGCCTTCATCCTGGCCGGGCGCTACTTCGAGGCCCGTTCCAAGCGCCGGGCGGGCGCCGCGCTGCGCGCCCTGATGGAACTGGGCGCCAAGGACGTCGGCGTGCTGCGCGGCGGGCGCGAGGTGCGCGTCCCCACGGCCGAACTGGCCGTCGGCGACCTGTTCGTGGTGCGGCCGGGCGAGAAGGTGGCCACCGACGGCCTCGTACGGGAGGGCACCTCGGCGGTCGACGCCTCGATGCTCACCGGCGAGTCCGTACCGGTCGAGGTGGGGCCGGCCCGGGCCGTCACCGGAGCCACGGTGAACGCCGGCGGCCGGCTGGTCGTGGAGGCCACCCGGGTCGGCGCCGACACCCAACTGGCCCGGATGGCCCGCCTGGTGGAGGACGCCCAGAACGGCAAGGCGGCGGCGCAGCGCCTCGCCGACCGGATCTCCGCGGTGTTCGTCCCCGTCGTCATCGGGCTCGCGCTCGCGACCCTCGGCTTCTGGCTCGGCAACGGCTCGGGCCCCACCGCCGCCTTCACCGCGGCCGTCGCCGTGCTGATCATCGCCTGCCCGTGCGCGCTCGGACTGGCCACGCCCACGGCGCTGATGGTCGGCACCGGACGGGGCGCGCAGCTCGGCATCCTCATCAAGGGACCCGAGGTCCTGGAGACCACCCGGCGGGTCGACACCATCGTGCTGGACAAGACCGGCACGGTCACCACCGGCGCCATGACCCTGACCGCCGTCCACCTGGCCGAGGGCGAGCGGGAGGACGAGGTGCTGCGCCTGGCCGGCGCCCTGGAGCACGCCGCCGAGCATCCCATCGCCCGCGCGGTCGCCCGGGCGGCCGAGGAGCGCACCGGCCCGCTGCCCGGCGTCACGGGCTTCCGCGCGCTGCCCGGACTCGGCGTCCAGGGCACCGTCGACGGCCACGAGGTCACGGTGGGCCGCCAGGAACTGCCCGAGCCGCTCCCGGCGGGGCTCGCCCGCGCGAAGGCCGAGGCCGAGGCCCGGGGCAGCACGGTGGTCACGGCCGCCTGGGGCGGCCGGGCCCGTGCCGTGCTCGTCGTCGCCGACGCCGTGAAGCCGACCAGCGCCGACGCCGTCCGCATGCTGCGCGGACTGGGCCTCACCCCGGTGCTGCTCACCGGCGACAACGAGGCGGTGGCCCGGGCCGTCGCCGCCGAGGTCGGCATCGACGCCGCCGATGTGATCGCGGACGTCATGCCGGAGGACAAGGTCGCCGTCGTGGCCCGGCTCCAGCGGGAGGGCAGGTCCGTCGCCATGGTCGGCGACGGGATCAACGACGCTGCCGCGCTGGCCCGCGCCGACCTCGGGCTCGCCATGGGCACCGGCACGGACGCCGCCATCGAGGCGAGCGACCTGACCCTGGTCCGGGGCGACCTGCGGGTGGCCGCCGACGCCATCCGGCTGTCCCGGCGCACCCTGGGCACGATCAGGGGCAACCTCTTCTGGGCCTTCGGCTACAACGTGGCGGCCCTGCCGCTCGCCGCCGCCGGGCTGCTCAACCCGATGATCGCGGGCGCCGCGATGGCCTTCTCCTCGGTCTTCGTGGTCGGCAACTCGCTTCGCCTGCGCGGGTTCCGTCCGCTCGCGCGCTGACCCCCACGGCCGCCCCCGGGGCCGTGGGGGGCGGCCACCGGCCGTGGGGCGGTCACTCGCCGTCGGTGTCCAGCAAGGCGGCGATGACCGCGTCCATGTCCAGGTGGCGCAGTTCCTGCCCGGGCGGCACGGCCTCGTACACCCGGGCCAGGAAGCTCCGCAGACCGGAGGTGCGCACCTCCACGAGTGCGGTGCCCTCGTCGGTGCGGAACTCGATCGCGGTGTGCTCCGGCCCGTTCGGCCGGATGTGCACGTCGCCCTCCCCGGCGGGCTCGTACAGGCCCGTGGTGAGCAGCCCGCGGGCGAAGACCCAGGTCACCTCGGCGCCGTCGAGGGAGACCTCCGCGGGGAAGGTGATCCGGGCGGCGAGCGGGTCGTCGCGGCGGTAGCGCAGGGTCGCGGTGATCTCCCGGCCCCGGGGCCCCGAGCGCGGGGTGCGCAGACGGGCCCTGACGATGTGGTCGATGTCGGTCAGCATGGCCTTCCTCGGCAGGCGGGCGGTGCGCTCCGGATGCGTCCCGGTCCACCGGGAGAGCGCCGACGGCCGCTGTCCTTACGCGACTTCCGGCTCCGATTGTGTGATGTACGTCACAGGCGTCCGGAGTTGCTGTCGGTGGGCCGTGCCACGATGAGCCATGGACGCACGACGGACGGTGGGGGCGCAGGAGCGGCGGCGGCGCATGGCGGTACGGCACCGGCTGACGCCGGAACGGCGGGCCGCGACCCCCGAAGAAGTCACCGAGTCGCTGGTGGCGCTGCACGGCACGGACCCGGCGACGGTCTACGTGTCGGCCGCCGCCAGGATGCACGAGCCCGGCGCCGCGGCCCTGGACCGGGCCCTGTACGAGGACCGGAGCCTGACCCGGCTGCTCGCGATGCGGCGGACGATGTTCGTGGTCACCACCGCCTCGGCGCCGGTGGTGCTCTCCGCGGCGGCCCTGGCGATCGCCGCGCAGGAGCGGCGGAAACTGCTCAAGCACCTGGCCGACGGCGGCGGCTGGGACGAGCGGTGGCTGGCGGAGCTGGAGGAGTCCGTGCTCGCCGCCCTGACCGGACGCGGCGAGGCGACGGCCGCGCAGCTCGCCTCCGACGTGCCCCGGCTGCGCGAACAGGTCGTGGTGGCACGCGGCAAGCCGTACGAGGCCACCCAGGCGGTGTCGACACGCGTCCTGCGGGTGCTGGCGGCGGAGGGCCGGATCGTCCGCAGACGGCCGGTGGGCGGCTGGACGAGCAGTCAGTACCGGTGGGCGCCGGGCACGGTGAGGCGGACGCCGCCCACCGCGGAGGCGCGCGTCGAGCTGGTGCGCCGCTGGCTGGCGGCGTACGGCCCGGGCACGGAGGCCGACCTGAAGTGGTGGACGGGCTGGACGCTGACCGAGGTCCGCAAGGCCCTGGCGGCGCTCGGCACCGAAGAGGTCCTGCTCGACGGGGAGACCGGCCACGTGCTGCCGGGCGACGGCGACCCGGTCCCGCCGGCACCACCGTGGGCGGCGCTGCTGCCCGCACTGGACCCGACGCCGATGGGCTGGCAGCGGCGCGACTGGTACCTGCCGCAGGACGAACGGGAACGGGCGGCGCTCTTCGACCGCTCGGGCAACATCGGCCCGACCGTGTGGTGGAACGGCCAGGTCGTCGGCGGCTGGGCGCAGCGCGCCGACGGCGAGGTCGTCCACCGGCTCTTCGGCGACCCGGGCCGCGAGGCCGTCGCCGCGATCGAGGAAGAGGCCGCGCGACTGCGGGGGTGGCTGGACGCCGTCCGCGTCACGCCCCGCTTCCGCACCCCGCTGGAGCGCGAGTTGTCGGCCCGGGCGGCTTCGGTGTCCCCGGCGGCCTCGACGGCTTCACCGGCCTGAAACACCGTCACCCCGGGTATGCCGCCCATGACGCCCGGTGACCGGCCGGGCGCGGACCGGGCGGAGGTGGACCGATGGAACAGGTGGCCGTGTTCTGCGGCAACTGCGACTGCGGCTGTCCCACGCTGTACGTGGACGCGACGGCGCCGGCTGACCAGCGGGTCGTGCTGACCGACGACTTCGGGCAGCGGGTGCGGATGAGCGCCGAGCAGTTCCGCTCGCTGGTCGAGGAGGCGAAGGCGGGCCGGCTGGACCACGTGTAGCGGTCCGGCCGGCCCGTCCATCCGATCGCCCGCGCACCGCGGGCGGGGGCCGACCCGGGTCAGGCGACCCGGGTCAGCTTCGAGCCGAAGGAGGGCTCGACGAGGGCCGACTCCAGCACGACCGGGACCCGGATCATGCTGTCGCCCTTGCCGACGACGAGCTCACCGACCTGGTCACCTGCCTGCGCCGAGTGCGGCAGACCCCCCTTGCCGGTCTCCACCGAGATGTCGACCTTGAGGCCCGTCCAGCCGATCGCGGTGACGTCCTTCCCGGCCACCACCGGGGTGCGGCCGCCGAGGCCGTCGTCGACGTAGCCGACGACGTCGCCCTTCTTGATGATCGTGGCCGAGGCGAGCGCGTCCCGCGTGCCGTCGATCAGGGTGCGGCTGCGGCTGAGGACCGTGTCGATGATCGGCGCCTTCTGCTGGTCGAGCATCGCGCCGACGATCAGCTGCTTGGTGCCGCCGATCGTGCGGTAGGCGGCGAAGAGCAGGTTGCCGCCGGCCTTGGTGCTGGTGCCGGTCTTGATGCCGACGATGTCGTGGTAGCCGGCCAGCTGGTTGTAGTTCTTCTGGTCGTCGCCGTTGATGTCCGTGTACTGGATCTTGGTGGCGATCTCCGCAAAGACCTCGTCCTTCATCGCCGCGTGCCCCAGTTTGACCTGGTCGCTCGCGGTGCTGACGGTGGTCGCCTCCAGCCCGCTCGGGTCGGTGTAGGTCGTGTCGTCCATCCCGAGTTCCTTGGCGGCGGCGTTCATCTTCTTCACGAACGCCTCCTCCGATCCCGCGTCCCAACGGGCCAGCAGTCGCGCGATGTTGTTGGCGGAGGGCAGCATGACGGCCTCCAGCGCCTCGTACTCGCTGAGCTTCTGCCCGGCGGTGACGGGGACGACGGACTCCGACTCCTGCACGCCGCTGTGGTACTGGTCCTCGGCCTTCTGGTCGACCTCGACGGCCTCGCCCTTGCCGCCCTTCTTGATCGGGTGGTCGCGCAGGATGACGTAGGTCGTCATCACCTTGGCGACGCTCGCGATCGGCGTCGGCACCTGCTCGCCGAACTCGCCCATGCGGCCCAGTCCCTCGGCCTCGACGACGGCCTGGCCCTCGCTGGGCCACGGGAGCGCGAGTTCGTCGCCCTTGAAGGTGTACGAGGTCTCGGCGGTCAGGTCCAGCTCCGGCTCGGGCAGCGGGCGCAGCGCCTGCGCCACGCAGAAGGCCACGATCAGCAGCAGGACCAGCGGGGTCCAGATCTTGATCCGCCGCACGGTCGTGCGCAGCGGCGTCTGCGGCGGCGGCGGCGTGTTCGTCAGTTCCGCCAGCAGCCGCAGCGGCTCGTCGGGGTCGGGGGGCAGCGGCATCTGCTTCGTCCGCGAACCGCCGCCGGGCTCCGTGGTCCGCGGGGTCTCCACGGGCGCCGGGGCCTGCGGGACCACGGCCGGGCGGTCGTCGGTCCGCAGCGGGACAAACGTTCCGCTCGGCCGGGAAGGCGCCTTGACGGGCGCGGACGCGGAGGGCGCGCGCAGCGTCAGGGTGCCGTCCCTGACCGGCGTGCCGCCGCCCTCGGTGCGGGGCGCGCGCAGCGTGAGCGTGCCCTCCCCGGCCCTGGGGCCGTCGTGTCCGCCCCCGGACGCCTCGCGCGCCCCGGGTCCGCCCTTGACGTCTCCGGGGCCCTGTGAGGGGCCCTCAGCGTCGTCGTCCTCGTCGTCGCCCTCGTCGTCGCCCTCGTGGTCGTCCGAGGGGGTGGCGTCGCGGGACTCCCCGGGAGCGTCCTGCGTTGAGTCGTCCGGGGTCTCCTCGCCCGCGTCGCCGGCGTCGTCGTCCCCGGGCTCCGCTTCGGCGTCCGCCCCGGCCCGCTCGTCCGTCCCCGCGGAAGGCTCCTCGCCGGCCCCGGTCTCCCCGGCGGCGGAAGGTTCCTCCGGCTCGGCCCCGGAGTCCGCGGACTCCTCGGGCTCCTCGGGCGCCTCGGTGTCCTCCGCGTCCACCGCGTCCGCGGGCTCCTCCACGGGCGTCCCGCCGGCGGTGGGTTCCGCGGCGCCGTCCTCGGCGGCCGCGTCCTCGGTGCGGTCCTCCTCGGTCCGGCCCTCGGGGCCGTCCTCGGTGCCGGCTTCGGCCTCCGCTTCGTCCCCGGCCTCGTCCCCGGCCGCGTCCTCGCCTCCGTCCGTCCCGGATTCCTCCGCGCCCGCCTCCTCGGCGACTGCGTCGTCGGTACGGGATTCCGCATCGTCCCCCGCGCCGTCGGCCGGAGGGGCGTCCTCCGCGTCCGGCGTAGCGTCCTGCGGCTCGCCGTCCACGTCCGCTCCGTCATCCGGCGTAGCGGAAGCACTCCGATCCGGCTCCGGCACGCCCTCCGCTTCGGGCGGCTCCGGCGCGAACTCCGGGTCTCCGGTGGCCGGTTCCGATGCGCCCCGGGGCGCTCCCACGACCCCGCGGAAGACCGACAGCCTCGGATCCACCGCCCCGCCTCCGGTCGCCTCCCCCGACAACTCCTGCTGCTCCGCCCTGCCGGGGGACTCGCCCGCCACCGGACCTCCTCCACACTCGTGCGGTGCGCCGCCGCGGCGCCCCGCTCACCCTTACACCAGTTTCCAGGCCCCTGCTGTGAAGCCGCCGTGGGACCCGCCGTGGGACGCCGACGGCCCCCCGCGAGCCACCGCCGCCCTCGGTGCTAGACGAGAACGACATATGAGTCGGTTCCCGCACGAACGGGCAAGGCGCTCTCGACAGGCCGGTGTGAGAGGCGTCACCCTGTCATTCATCCACGCGGGGAGGCATGGATGGGCAGGAGCCGCAGAACACTTCCGGAGGAGCTACTGCTTCTCGCCTTGGACCCGGCCACGGGTACCACGGCGCAGCCGCAGTCGCTCGACCTCGGTCTTGCCGGGGCACAGCTAGTGGAGCTGGCCCTCGCAGGACGGATAGCCCCTGACGGGGATCGTATCGCCGTGGTGCACCCACGGCCGACAGGAGATCCGACCCTGGACTCCGCGCTCGAACTGCTGCGCCGTCGTGGCAGCCCCGTGCGCGCCGTCCACTGGATCGGCGGGCCCCGCCTGGGGCTGCGCCAGACGTATCTCACGCATCTGGAACGGTGCGGCATGGTGCACGCCGTGCCGGGGCAGATGTGCGGGGTGCTGCCGACCACGCGCTATCAGGCGACCGACAGCGAGGTCAGCCGGGAGATCAGGGCCCGGCTGGACAGTGCGATCCGCACCGGGGTGCCACCGGACCCGCGGACCGCCGCGCTCGCCGCGATCGCCCATGCCGTGGGGCTCGGCAAGCACCTGTACCCGGGCAACGAAGGCCGGTCGTCCCGATCGCGGCTCCGTGACCTGATCAGGTACGACCCCATGGGCGGCCTCGTCGCGCACGCCGTGATGGACGTGCAGAACGGTGCCGCCGCGCAGCCGAAGCGCGCCCCCGCCCAGGGGCGTCCGGCGGCGGCCAGGGCGACGGGCCACGGCATGGTCCGCGCCGGCGTCCGCTGACCCGGGGTGTCCGGCGGCAGGGCCCGGACACCGTGACGACCGCGATCCCATCGCAACCGCCGCGCGCGGGGCGGCGACCGGCACCGGCCGGCCGCCGCCCCGCGCGTTGCCGTTTGTCCGCTCTTTCGACGAGCGCAGCATATGACCAATTCCCAGCGGTGGGATGACCGATAGTGGCACTCTGCTGACCAGCAGTACATATCTGCAGAGAACACGGACCAGTCCGGAATCCGGAGGTGCACATCCCGTGGCCGCCAACGTCAATCCGACCGTCAGGCGACGCCGACTCGGCTCGGAACTGCGCAAGCTGCGCGAGCAGAAAGGGATGACCGCGGAGGAGGTCGCCGCACGGCTGCTGGTCTCCCAGTCGAAGATCAGCAGGCTGGAGAACGGACGCCGGAGCATCAGCCAGCGCGACGTGCGCGACCTGTGCAGCGTGTACGGGGTCGAGGACAGCCGCCTCGTCGACTCCCTGATGAACATGGCGCGCGAGTCCCGGCAGCAGGGCTGGTGGCACGCCTTCGGCGACGTCCCCTACAGCGTCTACATCGGCCTGGAGACCGAGGCCGAGTCCCTGCGCGTCTACGACTCCCTGGTGGTGCCGGGCCTGCTGCAGACCCGCAACTACGCCTCGGCCGTCATCGAGGGGACGCTCCCCGAGGCCACGCCCGAGCAGATCGAGAAGCGGATCGAGATCCGGCTGCGGCGCCAGGAGCGCGTCACCGACCCGGACTCGCCGCTGCGCTTCTGGGTGGTGATGGACGAGTCCGCGCTGCGCCGTGTCGTCGGCACCAAGGACGTGATGCGCGAACAGCTGGAGTACCTGGCCCAGATGAGCACCCAGGCGCACGTCACGGTCCAGGTCCTGCCGTACGACGCCGGGGCCCACCCCGGCATGTCCGGCAACTTCGCGATCCTGGAGTTCGCCGACGCCACCGACTCCAGCGTCGTCTACATCGAGGGCGTCACGAGCGACCTGTACCTGGAGAAGCCGACCGACGTGCACGGCTACAGCGTGATGTACGAGCACCTGCGGGCCCAGGCGCTCAGCGCGGAGCAGAGCCGGCAGTTCATCGCGGACGCCGCGAAGGAGTACGCACGCTGACCCCCCGGCGGGAATGCCGCAGAGTACACCTGCGTCCCGTGAGGCGGAAGACCTCCTGGAATATGCCACCCGTAGGGGGTAATAGCCGCTGTGGGCAGTGATGTTGGCGAGTAGCTTCGATCACGTCAGAGCTGCACAAAAAAGAAAGCTCGGAGCGATCATGGCTATTCAGCTCGGAAACACCAGGGCGTGGACCAAGTCCACCCGTTCCCAGGGAAATGGCGCCTGCGTCGAGGTGGCCTCCCGTACGACGTCGGCCGTCGACGTCCGCGACTCCAAGGACCCCGACGGCCCGACGCTCGCCTTCTCCCCCGAGGCCTGGGCGGCGTTCGTCGCGGACGTCGGCCACGGGACGTACGACCTCGACTGAGCACCGACGCAGTATCCGTACGGGCCCTCTCGACCGGCACGCCGTCCTGGCCGAGGGGGCTCACTGCCACCCCGGCGCCCTACCCCCGCAACCGGTCGACGTAGGTGTCGGTCCCGGGCACCGTGGGGACGAAGGGCGCGACGAGTTCGACCCGGCCGAGCCCCGTGCCGGCCACCTCGGCGTCCAGCCCCGTGAAGTGCTCCTCCCACACCTCGCGCGGGTCCCGCTGCAGGAACCACAGCAGGGTGAGCCGGGTGCCGACGCCCTCGACCTGCTTCACGTACGACATCCGCTCCAGCGGCAGCGGCGTGGGACGGAAGGCGGTCACCATCGCGGAGGGCGAGCCGGCCAGCCGCCGCGGCAGGTGGCGGTCGCGCAGCAGGCCGAGCAGCGCGTCGCACTCCTGCGGGGTGTCGGTGTCGACCACCTCGACGACCAGCCCCGCGTAGGGGTGGTCGAGCGCGTGGAAGTCCCGGGGACCGGCCGGCCCGTCTCGGTAGACGGTGACGGCGTGGTCCTGGAAGGCGGTGAAGACGTGGGTGCGGTCGTGGTGGACACGGGCGTCGCGGTTGAGGCGCCGGTTGATGGCGACGGTCCACTTCATGTGGTCCGCGTAGCGCCCGGCCGTGATCCAGTACACGCTGACGTAGCAGCCCTCGGTGACGGGCCGGGCCACCGCGGACTTCTCCGGGTAGCGCAGTAACTGCAGGTCGCGGGTGGCCACCCAGCGGCGCCCGGCGTACATCCAGGGCATGGCCATGGCACCGGCGATGAAGTGGTCGTCCTCGTACCAGCGGTTGTAGGCGTACTCGTGGCCGGGGTGCGGCTCGACCATGGTGATGAGCGCGTGGCCGAGGCCGGGGCCGTACGGGCCGACGGAGGCCAGTTCGGCGTAGACCTCGCTGCGGGTGTCTTCTTCGGTCATGCATACGGTGTAGCTGACTGAACGTCAGAAATGGAAGCCCGTGGCGACGCCCGACACATCTGTGTACGGTCCGCGAGATCACCCGCCCACAGCGAAGGAGCCCGTCATGCGTGCCGCCGTCCCCGGCCTCGCCACCCGCGCCACCTCCGTCGGCGGCTCGCCGGTACGGGAGATCCTCGCGCTGACCGCCCGCCCGGAGGTGATCTCCTTCGCCGGCGGGCTGCCCGCCCCCGAGCTCTTCGACGCCGCGGCGATACGCGCCGCGTACGACCGCGTCCTCGCCGAGGCGCCCGAGCGGGTGCTGCAGTACTCCACCACCGAGGGGGACCCGGCGCTGCGCACGGCGGTCGCCGGCCGGCTCAGCCGGGCGGGACTGCCCACCGGCTCCGACGACCTGCTCGTCACCGGCGGCTCCCAGCAGGCCCTCACCCTGGTCTCCACCGCCCTGCTGGAACCCGGGGACGTCGTCCTCGTGGAGGACCCGGGCTACCTGGCGGCGCTGCAGTGCTTCGCCTTCGCGGGCGCCCGCGTGGTGCCCGTCCCCTCCGACGCGGACGGCATCGACCCGACGTCCCTGGAACTGGCCGTCGTCCGGGAGAAGGCCAAGCTGCTCTACCTGGTGCCGACCTTCCAGAACCCCACGGGCCGCACGACGACCGACGAGCGCCGGCAGGCGGTCGCCCTGATCGCCGAACGGCACGGGTTGTGGATCGCGGAGGACGACCCGTACGGCGAACTGCGCTACGACGGCGAGGCGGAGCCGTGGATCGCCTCCCACGAGGCGGCCGCCGACCGTACGGTCCTGCTCGGCAGCCTGTCCAAGATCATGGCCCCCGGGATGCGGCTCGGCTGGCTGCGCGCCCCGGCCGCCCTGCGCCGGGCGTGCGTGGTCGCCAAGCAGTCCGCCGACCTGCACACCTCGACCGTGGACCAGGCCGCCGCCGCCCGCTACCTCGCCGACTCCGACCTCGACGCCCATCTGACCCGGGTCCGCGCCGCCTACCGGGAGCGGCGGGACGCCCTGCTGGCCGGGCTGCCCGGCGCGCTGCCCGAGGGCAGCACGTGGAACCGGCCCAAAGGCGGCATGTTCGTCTGGGCCCGGCTGCCCGCCGGTTACGACGCGACGGAGCTGCTGCCCCAGGTGGTGGCCCACGACGTGGCCTACGTGCCGGGGGCGCCCTTCTACGCGGGCGAGCCCGACCGTGCGGCGCTGCGGCTGTCCTTCGTGACGCACACCCCGGACGAGATCGGGGAGGGGCTGCGCCGGCTCGCCAAGGCCCTGGCCATCGCGGGCGGGTGAGCCTATTCTGACGATCCGTCAGTTCATCCGTCCGGGTGGAGGTGGTGGGCCGTGCTGCTGCGCGACAAGACCGTGGTGGTGTCCGGGGTCGGGGCCGGCCTCGGACAGCGCGTCGCCCAGGCCGTCGTCCGCGACGGCGGGAACGCGGTGCTCGGGGCCCGCACCGAGGCCCACCTCGCCAAGGCGGCGGACGAGATCGACCCCGGGGGCGCCCACGTCGCCTGGCGCTCCACTGACATCAAGGACGCCGCGCAGTGCGAGGCGCTGGCCGCCCTCGCGCAGGAGCGCTTCGGCGGGATCGACGCGGTCGTCCACGTCGCCGCCATGGACGGCCACTTCGGCGGTCTGGCCGATGCCGACTTCGAGACCTGGAAGACGGTACTGGACGTCAACCTGCTCGGCACGCTGCGGATGACCCGGGCCTGCCTGCCCGGTCTGCGCGGGCGCGGCGGCGGCTCGGTGGTCTTCATCGGGACCCAGTCCGCCGTGGCCGCGCCGTCTCAGGTGCGTCAGGCGGCGTACGCGTCCTCCAAGGGCGCGCTCACCTCGGCGATGTACTCGCTCGCCCGTGAACTCGGCCCGGAGCGGATCCGGGTCAACACCGTGCTGCCGGGCTGGATGTGGGGCCCGCCGGTCCAGGCCTACGTCGGCTTCACCGCGCACACCGAGGGCGTGCCCGAGGACGAGGTGCTGCACCGGCTCACCGACCGGATGGCGCTGCCGGAGCTGGCCACGGACGGCGACGTGGCGGAGGCCGCGGTCTTCCTGGCCTCCGACCGGGCGCGCGCGATCACCGGGCAGTCGCTGCTGGTGAACGCGGGCGAACTGATGCGCTGACAGGGACGGTCGGAGCCCCGGGCGGGCTCCGGTCGACGTGCGGTCGTTCCGGCGAAGTACCCGCTCATCGTGGGGCGCCGGGCAGGTTCACAACAACGTGAAGTAAGGTCAAGAACAAGTAAAATCGTTCTACTCGCTGATCGGTGTTCATGTCCTTGAACACCGATGGTATTGACCAGTCCCTTTCCAGGCGGTTCAATCTGGGGCGCCGCCCCGCGACGGACGTACCGGCGAAGTGCGCTCCCGTTCACAAGGCGGACCCCTGGAAGGGGCAACAACGCATGAACAGTCTCGACTGGGCCGTACTCGTCGGCTACTTCGGCGTGATGGTCGCCATCGGCTTGTGGTCCCACAAACGCGTCGACGACGTCAGCGACTTCTTCACCGCGGGCGGTCGCATGCCCTGGTGGCTGTCCGGCATCTCGCACCACATGTCCGGCTACAGCGCGGTCATGTTCACCGGGTACGCCGGCATCGCCTACACCTACGGCGTCACCTCGTACGTCACCTGGTCCTTCCCCATCGCCATCGGCATCGCCATCGGGGCCAACCTCTTCGCGCCCCGGCTCAACCGGCTGCGCTCGCGGCTGCACGTGGCCTCGCCGCTGGAGTACCTGAAGACCCGCTACAACGTCCCGACCCAGCAGGCACTCGCCGTCTCCGGCGTGCTGCTCAAAATCGTGGACGTGGGCGCCAAGTGGGCGGCGATCGCCACCCTCCTGTCGGTCTTCACCGGTGTCTCCCTCAACCAGGGCATCCTCATCACCGGCGCCGTCACGGCCGTCTACTGCACCGTCGGCGGCCTGTGGGCGGACGCCCTCACCGAGCTGGGCCAGTTCGTCATCCAGCTGCTGGCCGGCCTCGCCATGCTGGTCGCGGTGCTGGGCGAGATCGGCGGTATCAGCGGGCTGTGGACGGTCTGGGACAAGCTGCCCGACAACCACACCGCCCCGACCGCCGGCCCGTACACCCTGACCTTCCTGCTGGCGTACCTGTTCATCAAGACGTTCGAGTACAACGGCGGCATGTGGAACCAGGCCCAGCGCTACATGGCCACGAGCAACGCCCGCGAGGCCACGCGCTCGGCGCGGCTGTCGTCCGTGCTGTGGTTCGTCTGGCCGCTGATCCTGTTCTTCCCGATGTGGGTCGCCCCGCTGCTGGTGAAGGCGCAGAAGCCGGACGCGTCCGACTCGTACGCCCTGCTGACCGAGCAACTGCTGCCGCACGGCCTGCTGGGCCTGGTGGTCGTCGGCTTCTTCTCGCACACCATGGCCATGTGCTCCTCGGACGCCAACGCCATCGCCGCCGTCTTCACCCGGGACATCGCCCCGGTGCTGTCCAAGGCGGCGCGCGGCTGGAACGCGCGGGCCGGACTGCTCGCGGCGCGGCTCACCACCGTGGCCTTCCTCGCCCTGTCGATGGCGGTGGCCACCCAGGTCAACTCGCCGACCTTCAAGGACATCATCACCGTCGTCATCAAGTGGGTGGCCGGCCTGATGGGCCCGATCGCGATCCCGTTCATGCTCGGCCTGCTGCGGACGTTCCGCAAGTCCGGCCCGACGGCGGCGCTGGTCTCCTGGGCGGCGGGCCTGTTCGCCTTCTGGCTCACCAACTACGGCCTGGACGGGGTGCAGCTGCAGATCCAGATCGTGACGCCGCTCGCCGTCAGCCTCGTGCTGTACGTGCTCATCGGCCTCGTCAAGCCCGAGGACACCCCCGAGCGCGACGCGGTCCTGGCGCGGATCAACTCCGACGGGGACGGGGACGACGCGGCCGCCGCCGCGGCCCTGCCCGAGGAGCCCGCGAAGGCCTGACGGCCGGGTCCCGGGGCGGGCCTTCACCCGCCCCGGGACCCGCCCGGGCGCCCGCCCGCTCACAGGACGTCGGCGAGCTCCTGCAGCAGCCGCCGCTTGGGCCGCGCCCCCACCAGGGACTTCACCGGCTCCCCCGACCGGAAGACCATCAGGGTCGGCATCGACAGGACGCCGTACGCCGCCGTCGCCTGCGGGTTGTGGTCCACGTCGAGCTGGACGACCTTCAGCCGGCCCGCCTCCTCGTGGGCGACCTCCGCCAGGACCGGGGCGATCTGGCGGCACGGCGGGCACCAGTCGGCGGTGAACTCCACCAGGACCGGCCCCTCGGCCCCCAGCACCTCCTCGGCGAACGTCGCGTCGGTCACCTCGGTCAGGCCCTCGATGTGCGTCGTCATCGCGTACTCCCCTCGTCTGCCTCGCAGCTGAACTCACAGCGCGGTTCGGAGGTGCCCCCGGCCGAGGCCAGCTCCGCGCGGACGAGCTGCGAGCCGAGCCGCTCGCGGAGCTCCCCCAGACGGTCGATGCACTCGTCGAGCTCGGCCAGCTTGCGCCGGTAGACGTCGATCGAGGCGGCACAGGAGTCACCCTCCGGGTGGCCGGCCCGCAGGCAGTCCACGAACGGCCGGGTGTCCTCCAGTTCGAAGCCGAAGGCGCGCAGCGCCTGGATCTGCCGGAGCAGTCGCAGGTCCTGCTCGTCGTAGGCCCGGTAGCCGTTGCCCGTGCGCCGGGCCCGCAGCAAGCCGAGCGACTCGTAGTGGCGCAGGGCGCGGGTGGTGGTCCCGGCCCGTTCGGCGAGTTCTCCGATCCGCATGCCCCCGACGGTAGACCTTGACGCGGACGTCAAGGCCAGCCCGGATATTCCCCGTCGGGGCCCGGCGGCCCGGTGATCCTCCCGACACCGCCGACTGACGTACGCCGCGCCTATCCTCGGAGGATGACCCACACTCCGCCCACCACCAACAGCATGCGCCGTGCCCTGAGGCGCGCCCGTGACGGCGTCGCGCTCGACACCGCGGAGGCCGCGGTGCTGCTCCAGGCGCGGGGGGCGGACCTCGCCGCCCTGACGGAGAGCGCGGCCCGGGTGCGGGACGCGGGCCTGGAGGCGGCGGGACGGCCCGGGATCATCACCTACTCCAAGAGCGTCTTCATCCCGCTCACCCGCCTGTGCCGGGACAAATGCCACTACTGCACCTTCGTGACCGTCCCCGGCAAGCTGCGGCGGGCCGGGCACGGGATGTTCATGTCCCCGGACGAGGTGCTGGAGATCGCCCGGCGCGGTGCCGAACTGGGCTGCAAGGAAGCGCTGATCACCCTCGGGGACAAGCCGGAGGAGCGGTGGCCGGAGGCGCGGGAGTGGCTGGACGCGCACGGCTACGACGACACCATCGCGTACGTGCGGGCGATGTCCATCAGGATCCTGGAGGAGACGGGGCTGCTGCCGCACCTCAACCCCGGGGTCATGAGCTGGACGGACTTCCAGCGGCTGAAGCCGGTCGCCCCCTCGATGGGCATGATGCTGGAAACGACGGCGACCCGGCTGTGGAGCGAGCCCGGCGGCCCGCACTACGGCTCCCCCGACAAGGAACCGGCCGTACGGCTGCGGGTGCTGGAGGACGCGGGGCGCAGCTCCGTGCCGTTCACCAGCGGGCTGCTCATCGGCATCGGTGAGACCTACGAGGAGCGTGCCGAGTCGCTGTTCGCGCTGCGCCGCGTCGCGCGGTCGTACCACGGCATCCAGGAACTGATCATCCAGAACTTCCGCGCCAAGCCGGACACCGCGATGCGCGGCATGCCGGACGCGGAACTGGACGACCTGGTGGCCACGGTGGCGGTCGCCCGGCACATCATGGGGCCGTCGGCCTGCCTCCAGGCACCGCCGAACCTGGTGGACGCGGAGTACGCCCGGCTGATCGGGGCCGGCATCGACGACTGGGGCGGGGTGTCGCCGCTGACCCCGGACCACGTCAACCCCGAGCGGCCCTGGCCGCAGATCGAGGAGCTGGCGGCACGCTCGGCGGAGGTGGGCTTCCGCTTGCGCGAACGGCTCTGCGTGTACCCGGAGTTCGTCCGGCGCGGCGAGCCGTGGCTGGACCCGCGGCTGCTGCCGCACGTGCGGGCGCTGGCCGACCCGGCCACAGGTCTGGCGCGCGAGGACGCCGAGGTCACCGGCCGTCCGTGGCAGGAGCCGGAGGAGGTCTTCACCGCCGCCGGCCGCACCGACCTGCACCGCACCATCGACACCGAGGGACGCACAGGCGACCGCCGGGAGGACTTCGACGAGGTCTACGGGGACTGGGAGGCGCTGCGCGAGCAGGCCGCCCCCGGGCTGGTCCCGGACCGCATCGAGGCCGACGTGCGCACCGCGCTGTCCGTGGCCGCCGACGACCCCACGAAGCTGACCGACGCCGAGGCGCTCGCGCTGCTGCACGCCGACGGGGCGGCGCTGGACGCGCTGTGCCGGATCGCCGACGACGTCCGCCGCGACGCGGTGGGCGACGAGGTCACCTACGTCGTCACACGGAACATCAACTTCACCAACGTCTGCTACACCGGTTGCCGGTTCTGCGCCTTCGCCCAGCGCCGCACCGACGCCGACGCCTACACCCTGTCCCTGTCCCAGGTCGCCGACCGGGCGGAACAGGCCTGGCAGCTCGGCGCCACCGAAGTCTGCATGCAGGGCGGCATCCACCCCGACCTGCCCGGCACCGCCTACTTCGACATCGCCCGCGCGGTCAAGGAACGCGTACCCGGCATGCACGTGCACGCCTTCTCCCCCATGGAGGTCGTCAACGGCGCCACCCGCACCGGCATGTCCCTCCGCGAATGGCTGAGCGCCGCCAAGGAAGCCGGCCTGGACTCCGTCCCCGGCACCGCCGCCGAGATCCTCGACGACGAGGTCCGCTGGGTCCTGACCAAGGGCAAACTACCCGCCGCCACCTGGGTCGAGGTCATCACCACGGCACACGAACTGGGCCTGCCCTCCTCCTCCACCATGATGTACGGCCACGTCGACCAGCCCCACCACTGGCTCGCCCACCTGCGCCTGCTCGCCCGGATCCAGCAGGAGACCGGCGGCTTCACCGAATTCGTCACCCTGCCGTTCATCCACACCAACGCACCCGTCTACCTGGCCGGCATCGCCCGCCCCGGCCCCACCCTGCGCGACAACCGCGCGGTCACCGCCATGGCCCGCCTCCTGCTCCACCCCCACATCCGCAACATCCAGACCAGCTGGGTCAAGCTCGGCACCGACGGCGCCGCCGAGATGCTGCGCTCCGGCGCCAACGACCTCGGCGGCACCCTGATGGAGGAGACCATCTCCCGCATGGCGGGCTCCGGTTACGGCTCCTACCGCTCCATCCGCGACCTGGTCGCCATCGCCGACGCCGCCGGCCGCCCCGCCCGCCAGCGCACCACCACCTACGGCGAAGTACCCGCAGAACGCATCGCCGCAGGCCTGGCCTCCGACGGCCACCTGCCCGAACTGCTGCCCGTCCTCGAGGACTGAGCCGGGGCGCGGCCCCCGGCCGCGCCCCCCGGCAACCTCTGCAAAAGAGTCCGAGCAACTCTCCAAAAGCGTCACACAGGCTGCGCACCTCCTTCGGGAGGTGTCGTTAGCGTTGCTGGCCGTCCCGCCCTGCACGGTGAACGTGCGCGCGGACCTGCCGCCGACGTCCCCCGGCGGCGTTGTCAGCAGAGAAAGACTCGGAGATGGACTACTGCTCCTCTTGCCGTCGGCATCTCAACGGGGCTCTCGTGTGTCCGGGGTGCGGCGCGTACGCACCCGACATAGCACCGCCCATGTGGCAGGGCCCGGACCCGGCCGCCGAACGGGAGCGGCTCCGCGACGCGGACTCCCCGGACGACCCCGACGGAACCGAACAGGACGACGCCGACCCGTCGCTGCAGGGTCGTGCGGCCCGGCGACGGCAGCTGGAACGCTGGAAGAAGAACCGGCGGCGCGCCGCGGCGGCCACGGCCGTGGCACTCGTCGGCGGCGGCCTCACCGTCGCGGCGCTGCCGCACGGCGGCTCCAAGAGCCGGGCCGACACGGCGGCGGCCGCGGAGACCCTGACCCCGGCCACCGCCCGCACCCTGCCGCTGTCCTCGATCCCCGCGCAGCCCGGCGGCGACGCCACGCACCGGCCCGGTCAGCGCGCACACCCCGCCACCACCGCGCCGCGCGGCGACGCGCCCCGCTCCGCGCCGACCGGGACGCGCACGACCGCGCCGGCGCACACCGCCCCGCAGGGCGACACCGGTCCCCGGGCCGGCACGGTCGCGGCCGTCCCCGCGCCCACGGACACCGCCCCCCAC
>NZ_JARAVO010000190.1:0-18993 GCF_033792805.1 Streptomyces sp. PA03-1a | reverse complement strand
GGGCGGTGTCGCCGCGGCGCACCCCCCGCAGCCGGCACTCCTCCTGAGGGGCCCCGCGGCGACACCGCCCATGATCCGCATCATTGACGTGTCCATTGCGACGATGTGAGGATGCCGGTGATCCGGTCGTGCAACGAGCTCTTCCTGGAGGGGACATGAACAAGCGCAGGGGCGCCTCGGTCGCCGTGGCCGTGGCCGCGACGCTCACCGGGATGCTGGCGCTCGCCGCCCCGGCGAACGCGAGCGTGCCGTACAAGGTGTACTCGACGAGCGCGGCCTGCAAGACGGCCGGCCAGAAGTTCGTCGACTCCGGCCAGGCCTACCAGTACACGTGCACGTGGGACAGCCCGGGCTACCTCCTGACGCTCTGGCTCGGCTGAGGGCCGGCGGACCGCACCCGGGAACAGGCGGGTGGGCGGCGCCGGACAGGACTCCTGTCCGGCGCCGCCGTCGTGCCGGGGGGACCCGGGCCGCACCGGCGACCGGCATCCTCAGCCCCCGCTTAGCGATGCCTTAACGCCGCCATAAAGATCGCCCGCAGGTCCTCCGAACAGGGGTTCCACCCGTGCGGCGCGGCTAGCGTGCTGGTTCGCCGGCGCCCGTCGGCACCGCGCACCGGGCCACCGCCGAAGGAGAACCCCACCATGACCGCACGCCGCAGGGCCGCCCTGGCCACCGTCCTCGGGATCGGACCGCTAGCACTGACCGGCCTGGCCGCGGGACCGGCGAGCGCGCACGGCACCATGGGCGGCCCGGTCAGCCGGGTGCTGACCTGCTACGCGGAGAACCCCGAGAACCCGACGTCGGCCGCGTGCAGGGCGGCGGTCGCGGCGGGCGGCACGCAGGCCTTCTACGACTGGAACGGGGTGCGCATCGGCGACGCGGCCGGACGCCACCGGCAGGTGATACCGGACGGCAAGCTGTGCAGCGCGGGCAACGAGGAGTTCAAGGCGCTGGACCTGGCGCGGGCAGACTGGCCGGCGACGAGGATGACGCCGGGACGGCAGGACCTGGCGTACCGGGTGACGGCCCGCCACAAGGGCTCGTTCGAGCTGTACATGACGAAGGCGGGGTACGACCCGTCGCGGCCGCTGACGTGGTCGGACCTGGAGGCGCAGCCGTTCGCGAAGGTGACCGACCCCCAGGTGCGGGACGGCAGTTACGTCCTGCCGGTGGACGTGCCGGCCAGGTCGGGGCGTCAGCTGGTCTACGCGATCTGGCAGCGCTCGGACAGCCCGGAGGCCTTCTACTCCTGCTCCGACGTGGTCTTCGGCGCGGACACCGGGAAGGCCCCCGGGGCGCCCGCCACGCCCGCGACCTCGGCCCCGGCCGGGACCGGGACCGGGACCCCCGCCGCGGCCACGACCGCCCCCGCGCCCACCGCCTCCGTACCGGACGACGCGCGGATCGCCGCCGGGGCGGACCGGTCGACGGTGCGCCACCACCACGCGCACACCGCCGCGGACGGCTCGGCGAGCCCGCTCGCGGAGCCGTCCGCGACGGCGGACACGTCCCTTTCCGGCGCGGACCTGGCGGAGACCGGAGGCAGCAGCAGCGGCACGACCTCGCTGATGGCGGCGGGGGCCGCCGCCGTCTCGCTCGGTGCGTCGGTGCTGCTGCTCGTCGCCCGCAGGCGCCGGACGCGGGTCGGCTGACGGGGGACGTCAGCTGAAGACGTCCCCGCAGTCGGTCGCGGTGGCGTGCGCCGGGTCGAGGGCGTTGGCCGCCTCGTGGAACACGATGCGGTCGGTCAGCCCGACGAAGACGTGCTCGGACAGGTCGAGCGGGCACAGGTCCTGCAGCACCACGTTGCGGACGTCGGGGCCGGACAGGAACTGCGAGGTGTACGGCGTGACGACCTCGTCGTACTTGGTCGCGATCACCGTGTAGTGGACGCCGGGGAGGGTGTCGCCGCCGGCGTTCAGCTTGGTGAGGAAGGCCGATCCGGCCATCTGGTCCGTCAGCCCCTGCGGGCTGAGGTGCTCGATGGCCTCGGCCGCCCCGGGGAAGTACGGCAGCAGCCTGAGCAGCCCGCCCAGGTCGGTCCCGTGGTTGCTGGGCGCGATGCCGACGAGCGCGTTCACCTTGGGGGCACCGCCCAGGAACTTCATGTAGTAGCGCGGCATCATGCCGCCCTGGGAGTGCCCGACGATGTCGACCTTGCCCGCGCCGGTGGCCGTGAGGACCCGGTCGACGTAGTCGGCGAGCTGCTGGGAGGAGGCGGTGATGGAGCCGAGCCCGTAGAAGAGGGGCACGCCGGGCAGCTGGCCGTAGTCCAGGGAGTAGACGCAGTAGCCCCGCTTGACCAGGTAGGGCGCGAGGCCGAGCCAGTTGTCGATGGAGTTGCCGAGGGTGCCGTGGACGAGGACGACGGGCCGCGGGTGGGCGGCGGACGGCTTGCAGGACCAGTTGTTCCAGCCGCTGCTCGCGGTGGCGCCGGCGGTGGTCGCGGCGGCGACGGTCGTGGTGGCGTGGGTGTCGGACGTGGGGGTCTTCGCCAGTGCGGTGGTCGTGCTGTCCACCAGGACGGGGGTGGCGAAGAGGGCGGCGGTGAGAGTCAGCGCGGAGAGGAGCCGGAGCGCTGATCGCGGTCTGATGGGCAGCATCGAGCGATCTCCTCGCAGGTGGGGGAATGACTGGCTCCCGTGCAGCCTGTGATCCGGATCACCAGAGTGCTGAGCTTCCGTCAATTTACGGAGGAGTAACAAACGTCGCTAGCTACCGGTGGGTAAAGAATTCATCACGCCGGCTTCACGTCGATGTGATAATGGACCGTCAGGCCGCACCCGACAGTGCCGCGGGCATCAGCGCCCGCGGGCCGAAGCGGGCTCGCGCCCGGTCCGCGACCGCCTCGATCCGGCGCGCCTTCTCGTCCCCCGGGTCCAGGCTGAGCTGCAGCGTCGCGAGACCGGCGTCCGTCAGCCCCTCCGCACGCAACGCGAGGCCGCGCACCCGGGCACGCTGCAGCCCCAGCCCCTCGTAGAGCCGGTACGCGGCCTCGGCGAGGGCGGTGCCGTGGCCGGTGGGCTCGGGCAGCGCGCGGGTGCGGGTGGTCGTGGAGCGGTCGGCGTAGCGGACGGTGAGGGTCAGTGAGCGCGCGACCCGGCCCGACGCGCGCAGTGAGGAGCCCAGTTCCTCGGTGAGCGACAGCAGGGCGCGGCGGTGCCGCACCGGGTCCAGTTCGTCGTGGCCGAAGCGGCGCTCGGCGCCGGCCGAACGGGCGGGGGCGTTCGGGACGACCGGGGCCGGGTCGATGCCGCGGGCCCGTTCGTGCGTCCTGCGGCCCGCCGCGGCGCCCAGGATCCGCTGCAGGGTGCTCAGGGGCGCGGCCGCGACGCGCCCGACGGTGTCCAGGCCGTACGTGCCCAACTGCCGTGCCGTCGCCGGGCCGACGCCGTGCAGCGCCGCCACCGGGCGGTCGGCGAGGAAGGCCGCCACGGCCGCGGGGTCGGTGGGGGCGGCGCGCACCGCGCCCTCCGGTCCGCCCTGCGCCGCCATCCGGGCGAGCAGCTGGTTCGGGCCGACGCCGATCGTGCAGTCCACACCGTGGAGGGCGAGCAGCCGCACCCGCAGCAGCGTGGCCAGTTCCACGGCGTCGCGCCCGAAGTAGCGCAGCGCCCCGCGGACGTCGGCGAGCGCGGCGTCGGGCGGGAGCGCCTGGACGACCGGGGTGAAGCCGCCCAGCAGCCCGAGGAGTCGCTCGTACAGCGCCTCGGCGGCGTGGAAGTGCACGTACAGCACGTGCAGGTCGTCCGTCATCGCCCCGCGCTCCCCGGACTGGAGTGCCACAGCTTGCGGCCGGTGGGAACGCCCTCGCCCGCGGGCCGCAGATCGGCCCAGGGGTGCATCTCGTACCCGGTGGACATCCGGACCCGGCGGCCCCCGGGCGGGGGTGCGGGGAGGCCAGGGGGCTCGCCCGGGGTCTCGGCCAGGCGGGCCGCGACCGCCTCCAGGCCGCCCTCCCTGCGCAGTTCGACCAGTTCGGCCAGGTTCCAGGCGGCGGCGCCGACGACGGACAGGCTCTGCGGTCCGCGGCGCTGGACCACCCCGCGGACCAGCAGCAGCCAGGAGTGGAAGACGGTGTGGGCGCAGGTCTCGTGGCTGTCGTCGAAGAAGGCGAGGTCGACCAGGCCGGTGCCGTCGTCGAGGGTGGTGAAGATGACCCGGCGCCCGGAGCGGATGGGCGGGGTCTGCGTGGCCGCCTTGGCCCCGGCGACCAGCACGGTCTCGCCGTGCCGCACCTCGCGCAGCCGGTTCGCCGGGATCGCGCCCAGCTCCTCCAGGAAGGCGAGGTGGTCGTCCATCAGGTGGCGGGAGGCGTCCATGCCGAGGGCGCCGAGTTCGGCGCCGAGCCGCTCGCCGTCGTCCATGTCGGGCAGGCCGGCCGGCGCGAACGCCGGCTCGCCCTCCCCTCCGGTCAGGGTGAGCTGGCCGTCGTAGGCGGAGGCCCGGCCCTGCCGGTGCACTTCGGCGACCTGGAGCAGCATGTCGCGGCGGTTGCCCCCGAAGGGGTCCAGCGCGCCGACCTGGACCAGGCGTTCGGCGGCGGCACGGCCTGGGCGGGCGCGCTCCCAGAGGTCCTGGAGGGAGGAGTAGGGCTGTCCGGCGGTGATCCGGGCGACCTCGGCCTCGCTGATGCCGTGCACCTCGGAGAGCGCGAGCCGCAGCCCCCACACCTCCTCGCCCACCTCACCACCCCCCTCACCGGACACCAGTTCGATTCGATAGGCCGCGCCCGACCGGTTGACGTCCAGCGGCAGCACCGGCACCCCGCGCCGCCGCGCGTCCGCGAGCAGCAGCCGCTTGGGGTACATCCCGGGGTCATGGGTGAGCACCCCGGCGTAGAAGGCCGCCGGATGGTGCGCCTTGAGCCAGGCGGACTGGTAGGTCGGCACGGCGAAGGCGACGGCGTGCGCCTTGCAGAAGCCGTACGCGCCGAAGGCCGAGACGATCTCCCAGGTGCGCCGGATGACCTCGCGGGAGTAGCCGCGCCCCCGGGCCGCGTCCGCGAACCAGGCCCGCAGCCGTCCCTGCCGGGCCTCGTCCGACAGCGCGCGCCGCGCCTCGTCGGCGAACCCCCGGTCGCAGCCGGTCATGACGCTCATGATGTCGATGAGCTGCTCGTGGAAGACGACCACCCCGTGGGTCTCGCGCAGCACGGGCTCCAGGTCGGGGTGCGGGTAGTGGACGGGCCTGCGGCCGTGCCGGGCGTCGATGAAGGGCCGCACCATGTCGGCGGCGACCGGCCCGGGACGGAACAGGGAGATGTCCACGACCAGGTCGTGGAAGGTGGCCGGCTGCAGCCGCCCCACCAGGTCGCGCTGGCCCGGGGACTCGATCTGGAAGCAGCCCAGCGTCTCGGCGGACTGCACCAGTTCGTACGTCGCGGGGTCGCCCTGCGGGATGCGGTCCAGGTCGATCCGGCCGCCGCCGGTGCGTTCCACCTCGTCCAGGGTGTGCGCCATCGCGGACTGCATGCGCACCCCGAGCACGTCGAGCTTGAGCAGCCCGAGGTCCTCGACGTCGTCCTTGTCGAACTGCGCCATGGGGAAGCCCTCGCCGCTGGTCGGCACGACCGGTGTGCGCTCCAGCAGCCCGGCGTCCGACAGCAGCACCCCGCAGGGGTGCATGGCGACCCCGCGCGGCAGCGCGTCCAGCGCCTCGACCAGCTCCCACAGCCGGCCGTGGTCCTCCCCCGCCACCTGCCGCAGCTCGGGCAGCTCGGCGAGCGCGGCCCGCGCGTCGCGGGCCCGGATGTGCGGGAAGGCCTTGGCCAGCCGGTCGGTCCGCTCCGGGTCCATCCCGAGGGCGGTGCCCACGTCGCGCACGGCGTGCCGGACGCGGTAGGTCTCGGGCATGGCGACGGTGGCGACCCGCTCGCCGCCGAAGCGGTCCAGGATCCGCCGGTAGACCTCCAGCCGGCGGGCCGACTCCACGTCGATGTCGATGTCGGGCAGCGAGGCCCGCCGCCCGGACAGGAAGCGTTCCATGAGCAGGTCGTGCTCGACGGGGTCGGCGGCCGCGATGCCCAGCAGGTGGTTGACGAGCGATCCGGCGCCCGAGCCGCGCGCGGCGACCCGGATGCCCATCTCCCGCACGTCGGCGACCACCTGGCCGACGGTGAGGAAGTACGAGGCGAAGCCGAGCCCCTCGATGATCCGCAGCTCGTGGTCGAGCCGCGCCCAGTACTCCGGCTCCCGGTCGTGGCCCTCGCGGACCATCCCGGCCGCGCAGCGCGAGCGCAGCACGCGGTCGGCGGTGCGGGCGCCCGCGCCGACGAGCTGCGGCTCGGGGAAGTGCACCTGCCCGAGCCCCAGGTCCTCCTCCGGGTCGACGGCGCAGCCCGCGGCGGTCTCCTCGGTGGCCCGCAGCAGCCGGTGGGCGTCGCCGCGGGCGAACCCGGCCGCCTCCATGACCCGCTCGGCGGTGCGCGCCATGTCCCCGGCGTCCTTCAGCCAGCGCTCCCCGCTGTCCAGGCTCCCCGCGTCGCGCACGTCGATCGGCACCAGCCGGCGCGCCGAGTCCAGGACGTCGGCCACCTCCCCCTGGCCGGGGTCGGCGTAGCGGACGGCGTTGGTCAGCACCGGGACGACCCCCTGCTCGACGGCGAAGCCGACGGTGCGGGCGGCGAGCCGCAGCGAGCCGGACCCGGTGCCGGTGCGGCCGTGGTGCACGGCCTCCAGGCGCAGCGCGTCCCCGTACACCTCGCGCCAGGGGCGCAGCAGCCTGGCGGCCCGGTCGGGGCGTCCGGCCGCCAGGGCGCGGCCGACCTCGGAGTCCGCGCCGAGCAGCACGTACACCCCTTCCCGCCCCAGGTCCTCCCAGCCGATGCCGCCGTCGGTGTGGGCGGCGCTGACCAGCCGGCACAGCGCGCCCCAGCCGCGGCGGTCCCGGGCGAGGAAGACCGCCCGGTCGGTCGCCTCCGGCACGAAGGCCCCGCCGCGCACCGGGGTGCGCCGGCGGGCGGCCGGCGGACCGGCCTGAGGGGCGGCGCCCTCCCCCGCGTACGCCGCCGGCACCGCCAGGGAGGCGCCGAACAGCGGCCGCACCCCGGCCCGCGCGCACGCCTTGGCGAAGCGCACCACGCCGGCCACCGTGTCCCGGTCGGTCAGCGCCAGCGCGTCCATCCCCCGTTCGGCGGCGCGCTCGGCGAGCCGCTCGGGGTGCGAGGCCCCGTACCGCAGCGAGAAGCCGGAGACGGTGTGCAGGTGCGTGAATCCCGGCATACGCACCTCCGACCGCTCACGTCTCCCCCCTTCCGGACCCTCCGCCACCCACCATAGACCACTTGTCGAACACGTGTACGAAGACACGCCGGATCCCTGTCCTCCGCCACCCTCCGCGTGGTTTCCTGCACACGACGTCACCGACGCTCACACCCCGATGGGGAGTCGCCATGCCGATGCTGCTGGTCAAGGGCTCTTTCCAGATAAAGAACACCGAACCGGACGGGGACACCGTGGGCTTCACCCCCACCCGTCACCCCGACTGGAACCGCATCAGGGGCGGGCTCGGGCTCGACCTCACCCACTCCTGCCGGGGCAAGCTGCGCCTGGACGCCGTCGACGCGCTGGAGACCCACTACGGGCCCACCTCCGCCCCGGCCCACCAGCCGCTGCCCTTCGCCCACGCGGCCCGGGACGAGCTGCTGCGGTGGCTCGGCTTCACCGCCGTGGAGCGCGGGCCCGGCGGCGAGCGGGTCGTCGCCGCCAGCCCCGAGAGCGTCCCCGGCTGGATCCTCACCGGCGGGGTCGACGTGCACGGCCGCTGCGTCGCCCTGGCCGGACGGGGCGCGCTGCCGGAGGGCACGAAGAGCGGCCAGGAGGTCACGGTCGGCGTGCCGCTGCTGCGCGCCACCGTCAACCACCACCTGGTCGCCGAGGGCCTGGCCTACCCGACCTTCTACAGCAACCTCCACGAGGACCTGCGCCGGGAGCTGACCGACGTCGCCCGGCAGGCCCGCGAGGCGGGCAGGGGGCTGTGGCCCGGCGACGTGAGCACCAGCGGCGCGAAGGTCACCGGGCTCTCCTCGCTCACCGACGACGTGGTGCTCGTCCCCAAGCTCTTCCGGCGGCTCTTCGACTACCTCGCGCTCGGCGAGCCCTCCCTCGCCGCCTTCCGCGCCTACCTGGCCGGGGCGGCCGACACCTACCGGATCCTGTCCTCGGACACCCCGCGCGCGCAGGTGCGGGGACTGCACCACGTCGTCGAGGTGACCGGCGACCACACCGTGCGGATGACCGTCCCGGTCGAGGACCTGGTCTTCATCGAGGCATGACGACCGGGGCGAACTCCGCAGCCCACCGCAGCAGTTCCTCGTCCTCGCCGGGGCGCCCGACGACCTGCAGACCGAGCGGCAGGCCGTTCGCGGCGTACCCGGCGGGCAGACTCACCGCGGGGAAGCCCGCGTTGCTCCACGGCAGGCACATCACCGAGTCGCCGGTGCTGCCCAGGCCGAACGGGGCGGGGCCGGTGGCGGACGGCGCCAGCCAGACGTCGACCTCCCCCATGGCCGCCAGCAGCCGCTCGCGGAAGACCCGGCGCTCGCCCACGGCCCGCTCGTAGTCGTCGCGGCCGACGGCGTGGCCCTCGCGGATGGCGGCGACCGTCTGCTCGCGGTACAGCCGGCCGTGCCGGGGGAACCAGTCGGCGTGCGTACGGGCCACCTCGTAGCGGTTCATGACGTACAACTGCCGTACGACCGCCTCGAACTCACCCGGACCCGGCATCAGCGGCACCTCGCGCACGGTCCAGCCCGCCGCCTCCAGCCGCTTGGCCCGCGCCGCGAAGGCCTCCCGCGCCTCCGTCCCCGCGCGGTCCAGGTACGGGCCGACGGGGACGCCGAGCACCGGCCGGCCGTCGCCGGCCGCCGGCTCCCGCCAGTCGTCGCACAGGACGGACGCGCCGAGCGTCGCCGTCGCGACGTCCGCGGCGAGCACCCCGACCGTGTCGAAGCTCGGGGCGTTGGCGATCACCCCGTCCACCGGGACGCGCCCGAAGGTCGGCTTGAAGCCCACCACCCCGCAGTAGGCCGCGGGCCGGACCACCGAGCCGACGGTCTGCGTCCCGACCGCCAGCGGCACCATGCCCGCCGCCACCGCGGCCGCCGATCCGCTGCTCGAACCACCGGGTGTGTGGGCGGTGTTGTGCGGATTGCGGGTCGGCCCCGGCGCGGTCACCGCGAACTCGGCCGTCACCGTCTTCCCCGCGACCAGCGCCCCTGCCGCCCGCAGCCGGTCCACCAGCGGTGCCTGCGGCCCGGCCAGCACCTCCGCCGGTACCGCGGACCCGGCCCTGGTGTCCATCCCGTCGATCCGGACGATGTCCTTGACGCCCACCATCACCCCGGACAGCACGCCCGGCGGTGCCGCGGCCGCCTCCGCCGCCAGCCGGCCCCGCCGGTCCGGTTCCCGTACGAACGCCTTGATCCGGGCGTCGAGCCGGTCGATGCGGTCACAAGTCCGTGCCACCAGATCCGTCACGGCGGCCACGCTACGCCGAAAAGCTCCGGCCTTCCTCAAACAGCGCGTCATCGCCGCGCCCACGGGCACACCGACCACAGGGGGTGGTGCGACATGTCATGGCTCGCATGGACATATCCGGTGGCCGAGGTGGCACTGCTCGTCACGGCGGGGGTGCTGCTGCGCGCACCGCGCGTCGCGGCCTACGAGCTGACGGACCCCCACGAGGCGGCCTACCTGCGCGACGGGCGCCGCGGCACGGTGGTCGTCGCGTTGGTCGCGCTGCATCTGCGCGGCACGGTGGACGCCGGCGCGCACCGCACCGCGCGCATCTCCGGGCCGCTGCACGGGCTCTCGCAGCCGCTGCAACTGGCCGTCTACCAGGCCCTGTACCGGCCGGCGGGGGTGAACACCGTCACCACGTCGCGGCCGGTGCGGCGCGAACTGGACGTATTGCGCGGGCGACTGGCCGGCGCGGGGCTGATCCGGGGCGACCGGCGTCGGCGTACGGCCCGTGTGCTGCTGTGCGCGGCCGTGCCGACCGCGGCCGCGGAGCTGGTGCCCGGCGCCCTGACGGCCTGGGACCCGTTCCGGACGGCCGTCCCCGCCCTCACGGTGGCCGCCGCCCTCGCCCTGTGGAGGGTGCCGCGGCGCACCCGGGCCGGCCGCCGCGTCCTGCGGCGGGCCCAGGAGCGTTTCCCGCGCCCGCGCACCCGCAGGGCCTCACCCGAGTCGGTCCTCCTGGCGGTCGCCCTGCACGGCGGGCCGGCGCTGCGGCTGGCCGTCCCGCACTTCGCCGGGGAGGCCGGGCTGCTCGCCCACCACGACAAGGCCGAGAGCCTCTACGGCGTCAACCACTGGCACAGCGGCGGCGGCGGCGGCACGCCCACCTCGTGCGCGAGCTCGGGGGCGGGCGGCTGCGGCTCGGGAGGGGTGTGAGGGTACGCGTCCTCCCGGACGGCCCAAACACCGCATCGGTGCGAGATTCGTCACGTCCCGATGTCACATGGGTGCTCCCACGTCCCGTGCGTCAACCCGTGTCACGCGCGCGTCACCCCGGTGGCTACTCAGGGGTTGCGAAGCCAAGGGGACGGCACGATTTACTGACCGCCATGACGGCGACCGACACCACCTCCAGACCCGTGGCGCACCCCGGCCGGCTGCGCATGATGAGCCACCTGCGCCGCCTCGCGGCCGCCGGTCTGGTGGAGCCGCCGTGCGGCGCACGGCCCCTGCGGGACCCGCAGGACGAGGACGCCGAGGTCTGGGACGACTTCCGGCACCGGCTGGCGGCCCTGCTGGTCGGCCTGCACGAGGATGCCCAGGCACCCCGCCCGGCCCCTCGGGCCGTGCACGTCGGCGCGACGGTGACGGCCTTCCCGCTGCACCGCCGGTTCAGCTGACCCCCCGGCCGCCGGATCCGCTGGATCCGGCGGCCCGCCCGCACCACGTGGACGTCAGCCGAGTTCCGCCCCGACCGCGGCCAGCGCCGTGGTCACCGGCTGGAAGAAGGTCTCCCCGCCCGCCTGGCAGTCCCCGCTGCCGCCGGAGGTGAGGCCGATCGCACTCCCGTCGCGGCTGAACAGCGCGCCCCCGCTGTCGCCCGGCTCGGCGCAGACGTCGGTCTGGATCAGCCCGGTGACGGTGCCCTCCGGGTAGTTGACCGTCGCGTCGAGCCCGAGGACCGTGCCCCCGTGCAGCCCGGTGGTGCTGCCCATCCGGAACACCTCCTGGCCCACGGCCGCCTCGGCCGCCCCGTTGATCGCCAGGGCACGGCCGTCGCCGAGGTTCACCTGGCTGGGCGCCTGGGTGTCCGGGTCGTCGTACGTCACGAGGGCGAAGTCGCCGTCACCCGGGAAGGTCGCCTGCCGTACGGTCGCGATGGGCGTCCCGCCCTGGCTGTCCGACCAGTTCGCGAACGCGACCCCGCAGTGGCCTGCGGTGAGGAAGGCCGGGGCGCCGTCCTTGACGACATTGAAGCCCAGCGAACAGCGCGCCCCGTCGGCGAAGATGGCGTCCCCGCCGGCCACCAGGGGCTTGAACTCGCCCGCGGACTTGTGGATCCGGGCCATGCCGCCGCCCAGGGACCGCACGGTGGACTCCAGGGTGTCCCACTTGCCGCCGGTGACGGTGCGGTCCGCGGTGACCAGGATCCGGTTGGTCCGGGGGTCGACGGCCCAGGCGGTGCCGGGGATCGTGGCGCGCTGCTTCAAGGTCCGTGCGGCGGCGCCCAGTTCGGCGGCGCTGTTCTCGACCGTCCGGGTCGCGGCGCCGGCCTTCCCGGCCTGCGCGGCCACGTCGTCGCCGTCCCCTGCGACCACGTTCACCACGAGCTGCCTGCTCGCCGCGTCGTAGTACGCCCCCGCGATGGACGGGCCGAACCGCGAGCCGAGCCGCGCGGCGAGTTCCGCGGCGGCCGCGGCGGTGAGCCGCTTCGGCGAGGGGGCCTGCGGACCCTGCGCGGCGGACTGCGACGCGTTGGCGTTGGGCAGCAGTACGGCCGCTGCCGCGATGGCGGCGGCACCGGCCGCAACGAACACGATCTTCCGCTTGGCTATCTGTTTGTGCTTCAACTCGTGACCTCCTGTGGGGGGATACAGGCCGGATCGTCGGGCGCAAGGGGGGAAGCGTCGTTCCGTCTGACATACGCAGCCCCGCCCCGTCGCGTTCACCGCGGCCCATCCGCTCGCGCCCGGGGTCGCGGTTGTGGTGGAATCCGCCTGATGAGCACTTTCGACCCCTCCCTCGTGGCGCTGGAGTACCGCGCCGCCTACGACCGGCAGTTGCGCGCCCGTGTGCCCGCCGACCTCTCGCGGTACGAGTCGGTGGAACGCGACGGCCCGCTGCTGCGCAAGACCTACCGGCACGGGGAGGCGGGGTTCCTCGACTACCGCGACCTCGGCGGGCTGGACGGGCCCGGGCTGGACGCCCTGATCGCCCGGCAGCGGGACCACTACGCCGCGCTGGGCGTGCCGGTGGAGTGGAAGTACCACGCGCACGACCTGCCCGCGGGACTGCCGGACCGGCTGGTCGCGGCCGGCTTCGTGCCGGAGGAACCGGAGACGGTGCTGGTCGGCGAGGCGCAGGCGCTGACGGCCGCCCCGGCGCTGCCGGAGGGCCTCGCGCTGCGGGAGGTCGGCTCACGGGCGGACTTCGAGCGCATCCGGGAGATGGAGGAGACGGTCTGGGGCGTGCCCCACGACTGGCTGCCGGGGATGCTGGAGAGCGAGGTGTCGGGGCCCGGCGACCCCTGCGCGGTGGTCGTCGCCGAGACCGCCGACGGCACGGTGGTCTGCGCCGGCTGGGCCCGTTTCCACGAGGGCACCGACTTCGTGTCGCTGTGGGGCGGCTCCACCCTGCCGCAGTGGCGGGGGCGGGGCGCCTACCGGGCGACGGTGGCGCACCGGGCCCGGCTCGCGGTCGCGGCGGGTCACCGCTTCGTGCAGGTCGACGCCTCCCCGGACAGCGCCCCGATCCTGGCCCGGCTGGGGCTGCTGCCGGTGGCGGTGACCGTTCCGTACGTGTGGCGGCCGGACGTGCCGCAGGCGGAGGGCGGGCTCAGCTGACGTCGGAGGGCCGCTGCGGCCGGACGGTGTCCAGCAGCGGGTCCGCCGAGAGGGCCTCGCGCAGGTCGGCGGGGAGCTCCTCGGCGGGCTCCACCACCGGCGCACCGGCGGCCGGCGCCTCCGCCGCGGCGGCCCGCGGTGCGGGCCCGGGGGGAGGTGCGGCCGCCACCGGGGGTCCGGGCGCCGGCTGCTGTCCGACGGCCGGGTAGGGCGCCGGCTGGGCGCGCTCGAGGAAGCGCAGCAGCTCCACCGGGAAGGGCAGGACCAGGGTGGAGTTCTTCTCCGCGGCGACGGCGACGACCGTCTGCAGCAGGCGGAGCTGGAGCGCGGCGGGGGTGTCGCTCATGACCGCCGCGGCGTCGGCGAGCTTCTTGGAGGCCTGGAACTCGGCGTCCGCGTTGATGATCCGCGCCCGGCGCTCCCGCTCGGACTCGGCCTGGCGGGCCATCGAGCGCTTCATCGTCTCCGGCAGCGAGACGTCCTTGATCTCGACGCGGTCGATCTGCACGCCCCAGCCGATGGCCGGGCTGTCGATCATCAGCTCCAGCCCCTGGTTGAGCTTCTCGCGGTTGGAGAGCAGGTCGTCCAGGTCGCTCTTGCCGATGATCGAGCGCAGCGAGGTCTGCGCCATCTGCGAGACGGCGAAGCGGTAGTCCTCGACGTTGATGATCGCGTCGGCCGCGTGGACGACCTTGAAGTAGACCACCGCGTCCACCTTGACCGTGACGTTGTCGCGGGTGATGCCCTCCTGAGCGGGCACCGGCATCGTCACGATCTGCAGGTTCACCTTCCGCATCCGGTCGACGATCGGGACGATCATGGTGAATCCCGGGTTCCGCACCCCGCCCCTGACCCGGCCGAGCCGGAACACCACGCCCCGCTCGAACTGCTGCACCACACGGGCCCCGGCCACGAAGTACAACGCTCCTGCCGAGAGCACGGCGGCAATCAACTCGACGACCATCACGGCCCCCTGGGGTCCGGAATCGCAGTACTTCCACGGTACCTCGCGAGTAACCCGCCGGATACGGGCCGGGATGCCCCGGTTACGGGCCCGGTGCCGGCCTACCGCGGCGCACCCGCCGCCCGGGCGAGGCGGTCCGCGACGACCCGCAGCCGTTCGGCCAGCTCAGGGGGCTCCCGCACCTCGAAGTCGACGCCGAGCATGCCGATGTAGACGGCGAGCGCGTCGAGGGACTCGGAACCGGTGCGCAGCACGCAGCTGTCCGGTCCGGTGGACTCCACGGTCGCGTAACCGGCGTACTCGGCCACGGCCTCGGCGGGGGCGTGCACGACCACGACGGCCTGGTGGCGGTAGGCCCGCGAGGTGACGCCGCGGGCGACGTACGACGCGGCGTCCGCCGGAGGCCGCCGGGGCGTGAAGCGGGGGCCGGCCGGGGACTTGGGGTCCATCCGGTCCACGCGGAAGGTGCGCCAGTCCTGCCGGTCGGTGTCCCAGGCGAGCAGGTACCAGCGGCGGCCGTGGTGGACCAGGCCGTGCGGCTCCACCGTGCGGCGGCTGGCGGTGCCGCCGTGCGCCCGGTAGTCGAAGCGCAGCCGTTCGTGGTCGCGGCACGCGGCGCCGATCGCGGTCAGCACGTCCTGGGCGACGGCGCCCGGCACGGTCGCGGGCCGGGCGACCGCGACGGCCTCCATGGCCTGCGCCCGGCGGCGCAGCCGGGAGGGCAGCACCTGTTCCAGTTTGGCCAGCGCGCGCAGCGAGGTCTCCTCGATGCCCTCGACGCTGCCCCCGGCGCCGGTGCGCAGGCAGAGCGCGACCGCGATCGCCTCCTCGTCGTCGAGCAGCAGCGGGGGCAGGGCGGCGCCCGCGCCGAGCCGGTAGCCCCCGGCGGTGCCGGGGGTGGCGTGCACGGGGTAGCCCAGGGCCCGCAGGCGCTCCACGTCGCGGCGCACCGTCCGGGCGGTGACCTCGAGGCGTCCGGCGAGTTCGGGCCCGGTCCAGTCGCGCCGGGACTGGAGCAGGGACAACAGGCGCAGCAGTCGGGCGGAGGTTTCCAGCACGGCACCAGTCTGGCAGCCATCGCGGACGGTTCCTGGCCGCATTCCGCCCTACCGTGACGCCCATGGAGACCATCCCCGAAGGCACCGTCCTGGACCGCCGGACGCTCAACCGTTCCCTCCTGGCCCGGCAGTCGCTGCTGGGGCGGGTGCGCACCGGTGCGGAGGAGATGGTCGAGGCCCTGGTGGGACTGCAGGCGCAGGAGCCGCAGGACCCGTACGTCGCCCTGTGGTCCCGGATCGAGGACTTCGCGCCGGAGGAGCTGTCCGGGATGCTCGCGGACCGGCGGGCGGTGCGGATGTCACTGCTGCGGTGGACGGTGCACCTGGTGACGGCACGGGACTGCATGGCACTGCGCCCTGTGGTGCAGGACGTGCTCGAACGGCGCCTGCTCGGGCAGTTCCGGCGCCAGCTGGCGGGGCTGGACCTGGCGGAGGTGGCCGGGGCCGGCCGGGCGCTCCTCGAGGACGGCCCGCTGTCCCCGAGCAGGCTCGGGGACGCCCTGCGGGAACGCTGGCCGGACCGCGAGCGGCTGCCGCTCAGCCTGGCCGTCACGGCCCGGGTGCCGACCGTGCAGCCGCCGCCGCGCGGCCTGTGGCGCACCTCGGGCGCGGCCCTGCAGACCCCGGCCGACCGGTGGCTCGGCCGGGACTTCGACTTCGCGGCCGGCTCCGCGCCGGACGCGGCCGTCCTGCGCTACCTCGCCGCCTTCGGCCCCGCGTCGGCCGGGGACGTCGCCGTATGGTCGGGGCTGACCGGGCTCCGCGCGGTCATGGACCGGCTCCGCCCGGGGCTGCGGGTCTACCGCGACGAGAAGGGCACCGCGTTGTACGACGTGCCGGACGCGCCCTTCCCCGACCCCGGGACGAAGGCGCCGCCCCGGTTCCTCCCGCAGTACGACAACATCGCCCTGTCGCACGCCGACCGGACGCGGATCATGCTGCGCAACCCCTACGCCGAGCTGCCGCTGCCCGGCAGCGGCAGCAACCGCGGCTTCTTCCTCCACGACGGCTTCGTCCACGGCCTGTGGCGGATCCGGGCCACCCGCGGCGCGGCCGTGCTCCACGTCCAGCCGTACGCGCCGCTGGACGCCGGGGCGCGGGAGGCGGTCGCCGCCGAGGGCGCACGGCTGCTGGCGTTCACGGTGCCGGAGGCCGCCGCCCGGGAGGTGCGCTTCGCGGGGTGACCGGGGCGCGCGTACCGGGGGCGGCCGGGAACGGCTCAGTACACGCCGACCCCGGGACGAAGGCGCCGCCCCGGTTCCTCCCGCAGTACGACAACATCGCCCTGTCGCACGCCGACCGGACGCGGATCATGCTGCGCAACCCCTACGCCGAGCTGCCGCTGCCCGGCAGCGGCAGCAACCGCGGCTTCTTCCTCCACGACGGCTTCGTCCACGGCCTGTGGCGGATCCGGGCCACCCGCGGCGCGGCCGTGCTCCACGTCCAGCCGTACGCGCCGCTGGACGCCGGGGCGCGGGAGGCGGTCGCCGCCGAGGGCGCACGGCTGCTGGCGTTCACGGTGCCGGAGGCCGCCGCCCGGGAGGTGCGCTTCGCGGGGTGACCGGGGCGCGCGTACCGGGGGCGGCCGGGAACGGCTCAGTACACGCCGACCCCGTACGCCGTGAGGACCGCGGGCAGCGGCTGGAAGAAGGTGGTGCCCCCCTCGGTGCAGTCACCGCTGCCTCCGGACAGCAGCCCGAGGGCCTTCGTCCCGTCGTACAACGGCCCGTCGGAGTCGCCGGGCTCGGCGCAGAGGTCGGTACGGATCAGGCCGCGGACGATGTCGCCGCCGTAGTTGACGGTGTAGCCGAGCCCGGTGACCGTGCCGCTGCGGACGCCCGTGGTGGAGCCGTCCCGCTTCACCGCCTCCCCGACGCGGGCCCGCGCGGCCTGCGTGATGTCCTGCCGTCCGACCTTGCCGGGCCGCGCGACGGAGCCGGTGTAGCGGACCAGGGCGTAGTCGTCGTACGGGAAGCTGAAGCCGGTGGTGGTGCCCAGCGTCCTGGTCCGGGCGGGATCGCCGTACCAGGTCCTGGCGGCGTGCCCGCAGTGACCGGCGGTCAGGAAGTAGTAGGTGCCCGCGGCGCGGACGTTGAAGCCGACCGAGCAGCGGAAGCCGCCGCCGTGGACGGCGTCGCCACCGGCGGCCATCCGTGCGAAGGAGCCGCCGACGCGCTCGAAGCGGACCGTGCCGCCGTACCGTCCGGCGGCCCGTTTCAACGCGGTGAGCCCGCTGCGCGGGACGGTGCCGTCGGTGGCGATGACCAGCGCGCCGCTCTTGGGGTCGACCGCCCAGGCACTGCCCTCGACGTCCGCCGACTCGGCCGCCAGGCCCGCCGCCGCCAGGTGCGCGGCCGAGGTCCCGCTGCCGGTGGCGGCCCGTGCGTCCGGCACGGCGACCGCGGTCGCGGCCACCAGACCGAGGAGCGCCGCTCCGCGCAGCGCTGCGCCTCGGGCGAGGCCGCCTCACGGAGTGGTGCGCTTGTTCCTCATATGTTCCCCCTGCGAGGTTATGCGGTGCCTCGCGGAGTATTGCGACGATCGGCCCGGCGGACAAGAGGACCATACGGGACGTGCCCGGCGGCCGTGGGGCCGCCGGGCACGTCCGTGACGGAAGGGAGGGCGTGGACCTGCCCGGGGGTCAGAAGACGCTGACGCCGTAGACGCTGAGCGCCTCCGTCACCGGCTGGAAGAAGGTCGTCCCGCCGACGCTGCAGTTACCGCTGCCACCGGAGGTCAGACCCAGCGCGATGCCGCCGGATGTGTACAGCGCGCCACCGGAGTCGCCGCCTTCGGCGCACACGTTGGTGCGGATCATCTGGTAGACCACGTCGCCGCCGCCGTAGTTGACGGTGGCGTTGAGGCCGGTGACCGAACCGCTGTGGATGCCGGTGGTGGAGCCGTCACGCAGGACGGCCTGGCCCACGAAGGCGTTGCCGGCGCTGGTGATGTCGGTGTTGCCGGCCGTGCCGCTCTTGGTCACGGAGGTGTTGCTGTACCGGACCAGCGCGTAGTCGTTGGTCGGGAAGCTGTAGCTGACGTTCGAGCCCAGCACGGTGGACTGGCTGGAGTTGGAGTACCAGGTGGACGCAACCTCACCGCAGTGCCCGGCGGTCAGGAAGTAGTTGGTGCTGCCGCTGCGCACGTTGAAGCCGAGCGAGCAGCGGTAACCGCCGCCGTAGATGGCGTCGCCGCCGGCGATCAGCCGCTTGAAGGTGCCGGCCGTGCGGCGGAAGGTGACCGCGTCGCCGTAGGAGGCGGTGGCCTTCTGCAGCGTGGCGAGTTCGGCGCCGGTGACCGTGCTGTCGGCGGTGACCTCCAGGCGGTTGGACTTCGGGTCGACGACCCACGAGGTGCCCGCGATGTCCGCGGCGAGGGTGGCCTTCCCGGCCTTCTCCAGCTGGGCGGTGCTGTGCGCCACGAACTTCGGGACCGCGCCGGCCGCGCTGACGGCCTGGGCCGCCTTGTCGTTCGTGACGTTGACGACCATGGTCTTGGCCTTGGCGTCGTAGTACGAACCGGCGGTGGAGGCGGTGCCGAGGGACGTGGTGAGCGCGGCCGCGGCCTCGGGGGAGGCCTTGGGCGCGGGAGCGGCCTGGGCGGCGGGCAGGGTGAGCGCGGTGGCCGCCAGCAGACCGGACGCCACGGCGATCAGCCGTGCACGTCTCGGGACGGGGGTGTGGGTGGTGCGCTTGATCCTCACGCGTTTTCCTCCTGTGGGGGAACGGAAGTTGACCCGCGTAGCGCGGGCCGGTGAGGCGCAGCGAGGGCGCCGCCGTACTGTGGGGGTGGCGTGCCCCTGACAAGTGCTGCGCACACGGGAGTATTCAGAGTCATGCACAAGCGCACAAGGGCGGGTTTCGGCCGCGTCACGTACCCGAAACGCCGCGGCGGCTCCCCCGGGTCAACCGCTGTGACGGTGTATCACCTGGTGGGCCCACCGC
>NZ_JARAVO010000018.1:0-62399 GCF_033792805.1 Streptomyces sp. PA03-1a | reverse complement strand
CCGGAGCCCTCCCCCGCGGCATGACCACCGTCCTGAGGTCCTCCGTGCTCCGGCCCCTCCGCCCACCGCGGCGGAGGGGCCCGCGGTCCGCCGGGCTGGTGCTCGCCCTGCTGCTGGTGGTGGGCGGCGTGGTGTACGCGTGCCAGGGGCGCGGCGGCGCCGGGCCCGGCTGGACGGACGGCACGGTGCACGGGCCCTGGCTGTCGGTGTACGACGGCTACGGCGACAACCGCGGGGACGCCACGTCGCTGCTGCTCTCGCCGGGCGTGGCCGACCGCCCGGACGTCACGCACGCGGGCCTGGTGGTCTCCACCGAGGAGTACGGGGACATGGCCTACGGGGCGCGGACGCGGACGCTCCGTCAGCTGCGCACCCCCCGGCCCAACCCGTGGGAAGTGCCGTGGCTGGTGTGGGCGTACCGCGACCCGGAGCACTTCTACTACCTCGCCCTCAAGCCGAACGGCTGGGAGCTGGGCAAGCGCGACCCGGCGTTCCCGGGTGGCCAGCGCTTCCTGGCCACCGGTCCGGCGCCGTTCCCCACTGGGCGCTGGTACCGGATCGAGGTGGAGCAGCGCGGCGCCACGCTCACGATCACGGTCGACGGGCGCTTCCTGACCTCGTTCGCGGACGCCGAACGCCCCTACACCCGGGGCGGCGTGGGCGCCTACACCGAGGACGCCCTGGTGGAGTTCCACGACATGGCAGTGCGGCGCCTGCCCCCGGTCGGGTGAGGGCAGGCGCCGCGTTCCGTTCCGTACGCCCTTGTACGGGACGTCTCAGGTGTGACGGAGGGTCAGACCGTCAGCGGGCGATCCGTCGGACGGATCGGGGCCGGCAGGATGCTCGCGCCGGTGAGGTAGTGGTCCACCGCGCGGGCCGCGGAACGGCCCTCGGCGATGGCCCACACGATCAACGACTGGCCGCGGCCCGCGTCACCGGCGACGAAGACACCGTCCACGTTGGTGGTGAAGTCCTTGTCGCGGGCGATGTTGCCGCGGGCGTCGAGCTCCAGGCCGAGCTGCTCGACCAGGCCGTTGCGCTGGTCGGTGCCGGTGAAGCCCATGGCGAGGGTGACCAGTTCGGCAGGGATCACCTTCTCGGTGCCGGGCTGCGGGACGAACTTCCCGTCCTGGAACTCGACCTCGACCAGGTGCAGCGCCTTGACGTTGCCGTCCTCGTCGCCCTCGAACCTCATGGTGTTGACGGCGTAGACCCGCTCGCCGCCCTCCTCGTGGGCGGAGGTGACCTTGTACGTCATCGGCATGGTCGGCCAGGGCTGGTGCGCCGGGCGGTCCTCCGACGGCCGGGGCATGATCTCCAGCTGGGTGACCGAGCGGGCGCCCTGGCGGTGCGCGGTGCCGACGCAGTCGGCGCCGGTGTCGCCACCGCCGATGACGACCACGTGCTTGCCCTCGGCGGTGATCGGCGGGGCGACGAAGTCGCCCTCCTGCACCTTGTTGGCCAGCGGCAGGTACTCCATCGCCTGGTAGATGCCGCCGAGTTCGCGTCCCTCGGCGGGCAGGTCGCGCCACTGGGTGGCGCCCGCGGCGATCACCACGGCGTCGTACCGCTTGCGCAGTGCGCTGCCCGGCATGTCGCGGCCGACCTCGACACCGGTGCGGAACTTGGTGCCCTCCGCGCGCATCTGCTCGATGCGGCGGTTGATGTGCCGCTTCTCCATCTTGAACTCGGGGATGCCGTACCGCAGCAGACCGCCGATGCGGTCGGCCCGCTCGTACACCGCGACGGTGTGGCCGGCCCGGGTCAGCTGCTGGGCGGCGGCCAGGCCCGCCGGGCCGGAGCCGATGACGGCGACGGTCTTGCCGGAGAGCCGGTCCGGGGGCTGCGGGGTGACGTCCCCGCTGTCCCAGGCCTTGTCGATGATGGTGACCTCGACGTTCTTGATGGTCACCGCCGGCTGGTTGATGCCGAGCACACAGGCGGACTCGCAGGGGGCCGGGCAGAGGCGACCGGTGAACTCCGGGAAGTTGTTGGTCGCGTGCAGGCGCTCGCTGGCGGCCTTCCAGTCCTCACGGTAGGCGTAGTCGTTCCACTCGGGGATCAGGTTCCCCAGCGGACAGCCGTTGTGGCAGAAGGGGATGCCGCAGTCCATGCAGCGTCCGGCCTGCTTGGTGATGATCGGCAGCAGGCCGCCGGGAACGTAGACCTCGTTCCAGTCCTGCTTGCGCTCCTCGACCGGACGGGTCGGAGCGGTCTCGCGGGGCGTGGTGAGGAAGCCCTTCGGGTCAGCCATTTGCCGCCTCCATCATCTTCGCGACGGTCTCGGACTCGGAGAGCCCGGCTTGCTCGGCGGCGTTCTTGGCGGCGAGCACTGCCTTGTAGTCCCGCGGCATGACCTTGCCGAAGCGGGTGAGGGTGTGGCCCCAGTCGGCGAGGAGCTTCTCGGCGACGGTGGAGCCCGTCTCCTCCTGGTGGCGGCGCACCACGTCGTGCAGCCACTTGATGTCGTCGGCGTCCAGCTCCTCGACGTTCACCATGCCGGTGTTGACGTTGTCCGGGTCGAGGTCGAGGACGTACGCGATGCCGCCCGACATGCCGGCCGCGAAGTTGCGGCCGGTCGGGCCGAGCACCAGTGCCCGGCCACCGGTCATGTACTCGCAGCCGTGGTCGCCCACGCCCTCGGACACGACGGTGGCGCCGGAGTTGCGGACGCAGAAGCGCTCGCCGGTGGTGCCGCGCAGGAAGAGCTCACCTCCGGTGGCGCCGTACGCGATGGTGTTGCCGGCGATGGTCGAGTACTCGGCCAGGTGGTCGGCGCCCCGGTCGGGACGGACGATCACCCGGCCGCCGGACAGGCCCTTGCCGACGTAGTCGTTGGCGTCGCCCTCCAGGCGGAGCGTGATGCCCTTGGGGAGGAAGGCGCCGAAGGACTGGCCCGCGGAGCCGGTCAGGGTGATGTCGACGGTGTCGTCGGGCAGGCCGGCGCCGCCGTACTTCTTGGTCACCTCGTGGCCGAGCATGGTGCCGACCGTGCGGTTGACGTTGCGGATCGCGACCTGGGCGCGGACCGGGTCGCCGTTGTCGAGGGCGTCCTTGGCGAGTGCGATGAGCTCGTTGTCGAGCGCCTTGCCCAGGCCGTGGTCCTGGTCGATGGTGCGGTGCAGGGCCGCGCCCTCGGGCAGCTCGGGCACGTGGAAGAGCGGGGCGAGGTCCATGCCCTGCGCCTTCCAGTGGGTGACGGCCGCGGTGGTGTCGATCAGCTCGGCGTGGCCGACGGCCTCCTCGATCGAGCGGAAGCCCAGCTCGGCCAGGAGCTCGCGGACCTCCTGCGCGATGAACTCGAAGAAGTTCACCACGTACTCGGCCTTGCCGGTGAAGCGGTCGCGCAGCACCGGGTTCTGGGTGGCGATGCCGACCGGACAGGTGTCCAGGTGGCACACCCGCATCATCACGCAGCCGGAGACCACCAGCGGGGCGGTCGCGAAGCCGAACTCCTCGGCGCCCAGCAGGGCGGCGATGACGACGTCGCGGCCGGTCTTCAGCTGGCCGTCGGTCTGGACGACGATGCGGTCGCGCAGGCCGTTGAGCAGCAGCGTCTGCTGCGTCTCGGCCAGGCCCAGCTCCCAGGGGCCGCCCGCGTGCTTCAGGGAGGTCAGCGGGGAGGCGCCGGTGCCGCCGTCGTGGCCGGAGATCAGCACGACGTCGGCGTGGGCCTTGGAGACGCCCGCCGCGACCGTGCCGACGCCGACCTCGGAGACCAGCTTCACGTGGATGCGGGCCTGCGGGTTGGCGTTCTTGAGGTCGTGGATCAGCTGCGCCAGGTCCTCGATGGAGTAGATGTCGTGGTGCGGCGGCGGCGAGATCAGGCCGACACCGGGGGTGCTGTGCCGGGTCCTGCCGATCCACGGGTAGACCTTGTGGCCGGGCAGCTGGCCGCCCTCACCGGGCTTGGCGCCCTGGGCCATCTTGATCTGGATGTCGTCCGCGTTGACCAGGTACTCCGAGGTGACGCCGAAGCGGCCGGAGGCGACCTGCTTGATCGCGGAACGGCGCGCCGGGTCGTACAGGCGGTCCGGGTCCTCGCCGCCCTCGCCGGTGTTGGACTTGCCGCCCAGCTGGTTCATGGCGATGGCCAGCGTCTCGTGCGCCTCGCGCGAGATGGAGCCGTACGACATGGCGCCGGTGGAGAAGCGCTTGACGATCTCGGAGACCGGCTCGACCTCGTCGACCGGGATCGGGGCGCGCTCGCCGTCCTTGAAGGCGAACAGGCCGCGGAGCGTCATCAGGCGCTCGGACTGCTCGTTCACCCGGTCCGTGTACTGCTTGAAGATGTCGTAGCGGCGCGAGCGGGTGGCGTGCTGCAGCCGGAAGACCGTCTCCGGGTCGAACAGGTGCGGCTCGCCCTCGCGGCGCCACTGGTACTCGCCGCCGATCTCCAGTCGGCGGTGCGCCGGGGCGATGCCGGAGGCGGGGTAGGCCTTGGCGTGCCGGGCGGCGACCTCCTTGGCGACCACGTCGATGCCGGCGCCGCCGAGCTTGGTCGTGGTGCCGTGGAAGTAGGTGTCGACGAAGTCGTTGTCCAGGCCGATGGCCTCGAAGACCTGCGCGCCGCGGTAGGAGGCGACGGTGGAGATGCCCATCTTGGACATCACCTTCAGTACGCCCTTGCCCAGCGCCTTGATCAGGTTCCTGATGGCCGCCTCGGGCTCCAGACCCTGGAGGAAGGTGCCCGCGCGCAGCAGGTCCTCGACCGACTCCATCGCCAGGTACGGGTTGACCGCCGCGGCACCGTAGCCGATGAGCAGCGCGACGTGGTGCACCTCGCGGACGTCGCCGGCCTCGACCAGCAGGCCCACCTGGGTGCGCTGCTTGGTGCGGATGAGGTGGTGGTGCACGGCGGAGGTGAGCAGCAGCGACGGGATCGGCGCGTGCTCGGCGTCCGAGTGCCGGTCGGAGAGCACGATCAGCCGGGCGCCGTCCTCTATGGCGGCGTCGGCCTCGGCGCAGATCTCGGTGAGCCGCGCGGCCAGGGCCTCGCCGCCGCCGGAGACCCGGTACAGGCCCGACAGCGTCGCGGCCTTCAGGCCCGGCATGTCGCCGTCGGCGTTGATGTGGATGAGCTTGGCCAACTCGTCGTTGTCGATCACCGGGAAGGGCAGGGTGATGTTGCGACAGGACGCCGGCGACGGCTCCAGCAGGTTGCCGGACGGGCCGACGGCGCTGATCAGCGAGGTGACCAGCTCCTCCCGGATGGCGTCCAGCGGGGGGTTGGTGACCTGCGCGAACAGCTGGGTGAAGTAGTCGAAGAGCAGCCGGGGCCGCTCGGACAGCGCCGCGATCGGCGAGTCGGTGCCCATGGAGCCCAGCGGCTCACCGCCGGTCTTCGCCATCGGCGCCAGGATGATCCGCAGCTCCTCCTCGGTGTACCCGAAGGTCTGCTGGCGGCGGGTGACCGAGGCGTGGGTGTGCACGATGTGCTCGCGCTCGGGCAGGTCGTTGAGGTGGATCAGGCCGGCTTCCAGCCACTCCGCGTAGGGGTGCTCGGCGGCGAGCTGGGCCTTGATCTCGTCGTCCTCGATGATCCGGTGCCGGGCCGTGTCGACCAGGAACATCTTCCCGGGCTGCAGCCGGCCCTTGCGGACCACCTTGTCCGGGGAGATGTCGTCCAGCACGCCGGACTCGGAGGCGAGCACGACCAGGCCGTCGTCGGTGACCCAGTAGCGCCCCGGACGCAGGCCGTTGCGGTCCAGGACGGCGCCGACGACGGAACCGTCGGTGAAGGTGACGCAGGCCGGTCCGTCCCAGGGCTCGATCAGGGTGGAGTGGTACTGGTAGAAGGCGCGCCGGGCCGGGTCCATCGAGTCGTGGTTCTCCCACGCCTCGGGGATCATCATCAGCACGCTGTGGGGCAGCGAGCGGCCGCCGAGGTGGAGCAGCTCCAGCACCTCGTCGAAGGTCGCCGTGTCCGAGGCGTCCGGCGTGCAGACCGGGAAGATCCGGTCCAGGTCGCCGCCGAAGTGGCCCGAGGCGAGCTGCGACTCGCGGGCGCGCATCCAGTTGCGGTTGCCCTTGACGGTGTTGATCTCACCGTTGTGGGCGACGAAGCGGTACGGGTGCGCCAGCGGCCAGCTGGGGAAGGTGTTGGTGGAGAAGCGGGAGTGCACCAGGGCGATGGCGGTGGCGGTGCGCTCGTCGGACAGGTCCGGGAAGAAGGGCTCCAGCTGGCCGGTGGTCAGCATGCCCTTGTAGACGAGCGTCCGGGCCGACAGCGACGGGAAGTAGACGTCCGCCTCGCGCTCGGCGCGCTTGCGCAGCACGAAGGCGGGGCGGTCGAGGTCGATCCCGGACCGCGCGTCCTCGGCGTCCGAGACGAAGAGCTGGGAGAAGTGCGGCATCGTCGAGCGCGCCGTGGCGCCGAGGACGTCGGGGCCGATCGGCACCTCGCGCCAGCCGAGGACGGTCAGTCCCTCCTCGGCGGCCAGCCGCTCGATGGACTCGACGGCCTTGCGGCGGTCCTCGTCCTCGACGGGCAGGAAGGCCGTGCCGACCGCGTACCGGCCGGCGGCGGGCAGCTCGAAACCGGCGACCGCCCTCAGGAACGCGTCCGGGACCTGCATCAGGATGCCCGCGCCGTCGCCGGAGTCCGGCTCGGAGCCGGTGGCCCCGCGGTGCTCCAGGTTGCGCAGCACGGTCAGTGCCTGCTCCACGAGCGCGTGGTCCGCCTCGCCGGTGAGGGTGGCCACGAAGCCGACGCCGCAGGCGTCGTGCTCGTTGCGGGGGTCGTACATCCCCTGGGGGGCGGGACGCCCGTCCATGTGGGACCACCGGCCGGAACCGGAGCCGGCGGTCTGGGGGTGCGTGGACGCGGAACGCATCGGCTCTCCCGTCGTCGTCATCTGGCATATGACATGCGCACTAGGGACGACGTTGGCCCTCTGCGATTTCGTGCAGGTTACATGATGGCCGGATGGCCGAAAAGTGGATAGCCAGTTCCATCATGTGGACTAAGCAGCGCTACGAGCAGGCAGTATGGGCCAGCATCGCTCACGTGAGACGCAGGCGACACTGCCCACGGCGCCACAGACTGATGCCCTGTGTTGGTCGCGCTGAAACGAGCGGGTAACAAGTGGCTTGTGGCCGTCACCCGGCTCAGCCGACGGCGGTGCCGAACAGCGCGCCCAGAACGAAGGTAACCCCGGCGGCGGCTCCGCCCAAGACGAGCTGCCGAAGTCCGCTGAACCACCAGCTGCGCGCCGTCACACGGGCCACAGCCGCCCCACAGAGGAAGAGACCGATCAGCGCGACGATCACCGCGGGCCAGACCACCGTTGCGCCGATCAGGTACGGGAGCACCGGCAGCAGGGCGCCGACGCCGAAGGACACGAACGAGGAACCGGCCGCCACCAGCGGCGACGGCAGGTCGGTCGGGTCGACGCCCAGCTCCTCGCGGGCGTGGATCTCCAGGGCCTGCTCCGGGTCCCTGGACATCTGCCGGGCCACCTCTTCGGCCAGCTCCGGCTCGACGCCCCGGGCGACGTACAGCGCGGCCAGTTCGCGCAGCTCGTCCGTGGGGTTGCGGCGCAGTTCCAGCCGCTCGACGTCCAGCTCTGCCTGGACCAGCTCCCGCTGGGAGGCGACGGAGGTGTACTCGCCCGCGGCCATCGAGAAGGCGCCCGCCGCGAGTCCGGCCAATCCGGTGATCACGATGGTCGAGGGGGCGACGTTGCCGCCGGCGACGCCGGTCATGAGCGCGAGGTTCGACACCAGGCCGTCCATCGCCCCGAACACGGCCGGACGAAGCCAGCCGCCGCTGACGTCCCGGTGGGTGTGGTGCGCCACGTGGTACGGCGCGACCCGCTCGTCCTCCATGGCTGACGGCATGGTCGATCTGCTCCTTCCCCCGGGGCGGCGATCCCCGCGTCCCTCCCTCGAACGCCTCGACCGTACGCTCGAATTCCCTGCGTTTCCAGCAAGGAAAGCCTGCCTTACCTGCGAAAACGCGCCCGGAGACGAAACGCCGCGGCCGCCGTCACCAGGGTGGTGAACGGCGGCCGCGGGCTGCGCGACGTACGCGTCAGAGGTTCTTGGCGGGCTTGGCCTCGGCGTCGACGGGGACGGCGCCGTCCTCCTCGTCCCGGTCCGGGCCGGGCTCCGCCCCGTCGGCTTCGGTCTTCTCGGCGTCCACGTCCGCTTCCGTGTCCGTCGCCTGCTCGCCCTCGGCGTCCTTGGCCTTCGCGTCGGGGTCCGTCCCCTCCGCGGAGGCCTCGGCCGCGGCGACGGCCGCCGGCTCGACGACCTCCTCACGGCCCGGCCGCAGCCTCGCCGAGACCACGATGTAGACCACGGCGGCGACGAAGACCAGGATCGACGTCCAGTCGTTGAGACGCAGGCCGAGGACGTGGTGGGCGTCGTCGACGCGCAGGTACTCGATCCAGAAGCGCCCGACGGTGTACGCCGCGACGTAGAGCGCGAAGGCGCGGCCGTGGCCGAGCCGGAAGCGCCGGTCGGCCCAGATGACCAGCAGGGCCACGCCCACGCACCACAGCGACTCGTAGAGGAAGGTCGGGTGGTACGTCGCGACGTCCAGGCTGTCCGCCGGCCGGTGGGCGCTGTCGATCTTCAGCGCCCAGGGCACATCGGTGGCGCGCCCGTACAGCTCCTGGTTGAACCAGTTGCCCCAGCGGCCGATGGCCTGTGCGAAGGCGATGCCCGGCGCCACGGCGTCGGCGTACGCGGGCAGCGAGATGCCGCGGCGCCGGCAGCCGATCCAGGCGCCGAGGGCACCCAGGGCGATGGCGCCCCAGATGCCGAGGCCGCCCTCCCAGATCTTGAACGCGTTGACCCAGTCCTTGCCCTCACCGAAGTAGAGCTCGTAACTGGTGATCACGTGGTAGAGGCGGCCGCCGACCAGGCCGAAGGGCACCGCCCAGACGGCGATGTCGGCGACCGTGGTCTTCAGTCCGCCGCGGGCGACCCATCGCCTGCCGCCGAGCCACACGGCCACGAAGACACCGATGATGATGCAGAAGGCATAGCCGCGCAGAGGGATGGGGCCGAGGTGGATGACCCCGCGCGACGGGCTGGGAATGAAGGCGATGAGTTCCATGGCACTGCCGACGCTACCGTGCCGGGCGGGTGCGGCGGGCACCCGCCCGGCAACGGCTGGATAACGGGCGGGAGCTCAGCCGCCCTGCGAGGCCGCGGGAGAGCCTCCCGCGGTCGCGGAGCCGCTCGCCGATCCCGGCGCACCCGGCGACCCGGAAGCGCTCGGCGGGGTGGCGCCCTGCGTCGCGGTGCCGGGCTTCTTGCCCTTGTTGGCCTCGGTGACCAGCTGCTTCAGCCGGTCCGCGGTCAGGTTGGGCTGCCCTTTGGCGAGCAGGTTCCCCCCGCCGTTGAGCAGGATGGTGGGCGTGGAGTTGAAGCCGGCGGCGCCGAAGGCCTCGTTGTTGGCGTTCACCCAGTCGTCGTACGTGCCGTCCTTCACGCAGGTGGTGAAGGCGTCGGTCTTCAGTCCCGGCACCTTGCCCGCAAGCTCCAGCAGGTAGGTCTTGTCGGCGAAGTGGTCGTCGTTCTCCTGCGGCTGGTTCCGGTAGAGGACGTCGTGGTACGCGCGGAACTTGCCCTCGTCCTGCGCGCAGGCCGCGGCGTTGGCGGCGTTGAGCGATCCGGTACCGCCCAGGTTCCCGTCGATGAGCCGGACGAGGTGGTACTCGACCTTGAGCTGGCCCTGGTCCTGGAGGGCGTGGATGGTGTCGCGGAGCTCGTTCTCGTAGGCCGCGCAGGCCGGGCACCGGAAGTCCTCGTACACGGTCAGGGTGGACGGGGCGTCGCTCGCGCCGTTGGGGAGGGCCAGCTTGTCCTTGCCGGTCGCGCCCACCGGGGTGACGGCCGGGGCGCCGGAACCACCGCCGCTGCCCGCCACCACGATCCCGATGACGGCGCCGACGGCCAGGACCCCCACCACGGAGCCCGCGACGATCAGCGTCCTCTTGCGCTTGTGCCGGCGCTCGTCCTCCGCGCGCTGCTCCTGCAGCCGGTCCCGGGCACTGCGCTTTCCTTCACGGTTCTTCTCGCTCACACCCAGGCACAACGAACCGGGGGCACGCTCGCGCGTACCCCCGGCCCATGTTTCGCCCGGAAGAGTGAGGCGCCGCTACCGGCGGACGCCCTGGGCGAGGTCCGCCGCCAGCTCGCGCACCCCGGCCAGGCCCTGCTCCAGGTCCGGCGCGTCGAGCAGCCGCTTGACGAACGCCGAGCCGACGATCACCCCGTCCGCGAAACCCGCCACCTCGGCCGCCTGGGCGGCGTTGGAGACGCCCAGGCCCACGCAGACCGGCAGCTCGGTCTGGGCCCGGGTGCGCCGCACCAGGTCGGCCGCCTCGGCGCCGACGCTCTCACGGGTGCCGGTGACGCCCATCAGCGAGGCCGCGTAGACGAAGCCGGAGCCCGCCGCCGTGATCTTCGCCAGCCGCTCGTCCCGGCTGCTCGGGGCGACCACGAAGACGGTGGCCAGTCCGTGCTGCTCGGCGGCCTTCCGCCACACCTCGGACTCCTCCACCGGCAGGTCCGGCAGGATGCAGCCCGCGCCGCCCGCCTCTGCCAGCTCGGCCGCGAAGCGCTCGGTGCCGTAGCGGTCCACCGGGTTCCAGTACGTCATGACCAGGATCGGCTTCCCGGTCGCGGCGTGCGCCTCCCGCACCGTGCGCAGCACGTCCTTGATCCGCACACCGCCGCGCAGCGCGATGTCGTCCGCGGTCTGGATGACCGGGCCGTCCAGCACGGGGTCGCTGTGCGGCAGGCCGATCTCGACGACGTCGGCACCGCCCTCCAGGGCCGCCTTCGCCGCCTCGATGCCGCCCTCCACGGTCGGGAAACCGGCCGGGAGGTAGGCCACCAGGGCGGCGCGCCCCTCGGCCCTGGCACCGGCCAGGGTCCGGTCCAGCAGCTCGATCTGCCCGCTCACCGCTGTGCTCCTTCAGACTCGTCGTACAGCCCGAAGTAGCGGGCGGCCGTGTCCATGTCCTTGTCACCGCGGCCGGAGAGGTTGACCAGGACCAGGCCCTCCTCGCCCAGCTCCCGGCCGACTCCCAGCGCGCCGGCGAGGGCGTGGGCGCTCTCGATGGCCGGGATGATGCCCTCGGTGCGGGACAGCAGGCGCAGCGCCTGCATCGCCTCGTCGTCGGTGACCGGGCGGTACTCGGCGCGGCCGGTCTCCTTGAGGTAGGCGTGCTCGGGGCCGATGCCGGGGTAGTCCAGGCCGGCCGAGATCGAGTACGGCTCGGTGATCTGGCCCTCGTCGTCCTGCAGGACGTAGGAGCGGGAGCCGTGCAGGATGCCGGGCTCGCCGACGGTGAGCGTCGCCGCGTGCTCGCCGGAGTCCACGCCGTGCCCTGCCGCCTCCAGGCCCACCAGACGCACGGACCCGTCCGGGATGAAGGCGTGGAACAGGCCGATCGCGTTGGACCCGCCGCCCACGCAGGCGGCGACCACGTCCGGCAGCCGGCCCGCGCGCTCCAGGATCTGGCGGCGGGCCTCGACGCCGATGACGCGGTGGAAGTCGCGCACCATCGCCGGGAAGGGGTGCGGGCCCGCGACCGTGCCGAAGAGGTAGTGGGTGCGGTCCACGTTGGCGACCCAGTCGCGGAACGCCTCGTTGATCGCGTCCTTCAGCGTGCGGCTGCCGGACTTCACGGGGATGACCTCGGCGCCGAGGATGCGCATGCGGGCGACGTTGAGCGCCTGGCGCTCGGTGTCGACCTCGCCCATGTAGATGGTGCACTCCAGGCCGAACAGGGCGCAGGCGGTGGCCGTCGCCACGCCGTGCTGGCCGGCGCCGGTCTCGGCGATGACCCGGGTCTTGCCCATGCGCTTGGTGAGCAGCGCCTGGCCCAGCACGTTGTTGATCTTGTGCGAGCCGGTGTGGTTGAGGTCCTCCCGCTTGAGGAAGACCCGTGCCCCGCCGGCGTGCTCCGCGAACCGCGGCACCTCGGTGAGCGGGCTCGGCCGGCCGGTGTAGTGCACCAGCAGGTCGTTCAGTTCCGCGGCGAAGGCCGGATCGGACTTTGCCTTGTCGTACTCCACGGCGACCTCGTCCACGGCGGCGACCAGCGCCTCCGGGATGAACTTGCCGCCGAACCGGCCGAAGTAGCCCTCGGCACTGGGCACCCGGCCCTCGGGGTCGGGGATGAAGAAGTCTTCGGACATGACGTTCTCGGCTCCTTCGGGGGCGTGCGTCGGCAGCCCCCAGGGTTTCGCGTACCAATGGTCACGTTACGGCGCGTTCGGCGCCGCCGGCGGCATGCGCACGCCCGCGGCCGGGGAGCACGGCGGGACGCTCACCGGCGCGGTCGCCGGTGGGCACGCCCGTGCCCCGGTCATCAGGAGGACGGCGCTGCCGTCAGCGCCATCGGCGCCCGTTGATCTGACCCGGCTCGCAGCCGATGTGGTAGCGCACGCGGCGGCCGAGGACGCGCCGCGCGGGCGCGCGGCAGCCACGGGGACGGCAGCCCCGGGCCAGTCGCGCGTAGGTCGTCATGGTGCCGGTCAGCCCCGTCCGTGGCGCAGCGCGGGGTGCGCGCCGGCGGCCACGAGGTCGGCCACGGCGGCCTTGGGGTCGCGGCCGGTCACCAGCGATTCGCCGACGAGGACGGCGTCGGCGCCGTCGTTGGCGTAGGCGATGAGGTCGTGCGGGCCGCGGACGCCGGACTCGGCCACCTTGACGATGTGGTCCGGGATCTCCGGGGCGACGCGGGCGAAGGTGCCGCGGTCGACCTCGAGGGTCTTGAGGTTGCGCGCGTTGACGCCGATGATGCGGGCGCCCGCGTCGACGGCGCGCTCGACCTCCTCCTCGTCGTGCACCTCGACCAGCGGGGTGAGCCCGATGGACCCGGCCCGCTCGATCAGGGAGACCAGCGCGTCCTGCTCCAGCGCCGCGACGATCAGCAGCGCCAGGTCGGCACCGTAGGCGCGGGCCTCCCAGAGCTGGTAGGCGGTGACGATGAAGTCCTTGCGGAGCACGGGGATGTCGACCTTGGCCCGGACGGCCTCGAGGTCGGCCAGCGAGCCGCCGAAGCGGCGCTGTTCGGTGAGGACCGAGATGACGGCGGCGCCGCCCGCCTCGTAGTCCGCGGCCAGGCCCGCGGGGTCGGCGATGGCGGCCAGAGCGCCCTTGGAGGGGCTGGACCGCTTGACCTCGCAGATGACCTTGACGCTGTCGCCGCGCAGGGCCGCCACGCCGTCCTTGGCGTCGCGCGCCTTCGCCGCCCGCTCCTTGAGCTCGTCGAGGGAGACCCGGGCCTGCCGCTCGGCGAGGTCCTCGCGGACTCCGTCGATGATCTCGTCGAGCACACTCACGCGAGAGGACCCCTTCCGAAAGCGAAACGATCAAGCCAGTGAGATGTTCCACCAGCACTGCGATGGTAACCGCCGGTGGGCGGAGGACCCGCATCCGGCGGGGCGGGGGCCCACCGGACGGACGGTCCGGTCGTCCCTTCGTCGCTGGTCAGGGCGCCAGCGCGGTCCCGAACGGAAGGTTCCGGACGACGGTGAAGAGCAGCACGGCACCCGTGATCGCCCACCAGTGGACGGCCCGCAGCGCGAGCGGGAAGGGCCGGCCGCGCAGCGTCCGGATGAGCCAGACCGTCCACACCACGGCGAAGAGCAGGTAGCCCGCCACGGCCAGCGCGTTGAGGCCGAACGCCGTGCCGAAGTCGCCGTGCACGACCGCGTACGCGCTGCGCAGCCCGCCGCAGCCGGGGCAGTACAGGCCCGTGTAGTGCAGCAGGGGGCAGACCGGGTAGTGCCCGGCCTCGTTCGGGTCGAAGGTGCCGACGTACGCGAAGGCGGCGGCGACACCGCCGAGCACGCCCAGCGGGGCGGCGAGGGCAATCGGCTTCGGCCTGGCGGCGGTCTCGGTCACGCGGTGATTGTCCCGCGCCGCGGCCGGCAGGGACACCCGGGGTGGCCGGAAAGGACGCAGCCGCCGCCGGCGGATGCGCCGGCGGCGGCTGCGGGGTCCGTGCCCGGGTCAGCCGTGCTGCTTCTCCGGCACCGGCTTGCCGAGGCCCGCGGCGCGCATGCCGAGACCGACCAGACCGCCCAGGGCGGCGACCGCCAGGCCGGCGAACATACCGATCGGCTCCGCCAGGACGACGAAGGCAGCCGCGACGCAGAAGCCGATGAAGGCGATGGTCACGCCGGTCCAGGCGGCAGGGGTGTGTCCGTGGCTGTTGCCCGCCATGAGTGCTCCCAAGTCGTTCTACAAAAGGGTCGTCAGTTGCTCCGCCCGCGCGATGGCGCGCGTCAGGCGCCATTGTCCCCCGTTCCGCTGACGCTCCGCGCGCGGGGGGTGGCCCGGCGCGTCAGGACGCCTCGGTGGGGTCCTCGCCGCGGTCCAGCGCCTTCCACACGTCCTCGGGGCGCTCCTCGCCGGCGGCGGGTGCGGCGGTACGGGCGGGCTGCGACGCCTTCGGGGTGTCGCGGTCGTACCGGTTCGACATCCCGGGCCAGGTCCGGGCGCGGAGGAGGGCGACGGCGCCTGCGGACAGCAGCAGCGCCCCACCGGCCGCGGAGACGCCCGGCCAGGCGCTGGTGGCGGCCCCGGTGACGGTCGTACGGCTGAGGCCGCTGGCGGTCGCCGCGGCGGCGTCCAGGGCCGCGGTGTCGCCGAGCGCGAGCAGCGCCGCCGCGAGGGCCCCGGCCCCGCACAGCGCGAGCAGCCCGCCGACGAGCAGCCGGGCCGCTCCCCGTACGGCGAAGACCGCCACGAGGGCGGCGAGTCCCACCAGCGCGAGCGCGCCCGGCACCCCGGTGACCTGGTGGCCGGAGACACTGACCGGCATCCCGCCGCCGGCGAACGGGGCGCTGCCCTTCTGCCAGGTCTTGCCCGAGGCCAGGAGCACGACCGCGGCGCCGGCCACGCCGCTCGCCAGGGCGAGGACGAGGCTGCCGCGGCCGGCCGCCCGGCGGGGTGCGGGCTCGCCGGACGGTTCTGCGACGGTGCGGGGCTGGGGTACGGAACTGCTCACCGGACCACTATCCCCCGTCGCTGCCGCGCCCCGGCACGCGGGTCCTGCCGGTGGCGGTCACGCCCCGCCGCGCATCCGGCCCGCCGTGTCGACCGCGCGGAGCACCGCGGCGGCCTTGTTCCGGCACTCGGTGTCCTCGCTGACCGGGTCGGAGTCGGCGACGATGCCGGCGCCGGCCTGGACGTAGGCGGTCCCGCCGCGCAGCACCGCGGTGCGGATGGCGATGGCGGTGTCGGAGTCCCCGGCGAAGTCGAGGTAGCCCACGGCGCCGCCGTACAGCCCGCGCCGGGTGGGCTCCAGCTCGTCGATGATCTGCATCGCCCGCGGCTTGGGCGCCCCCGACAGGGTGCCCGCGGGGAAGCAGGCGGTGAGGACGTCGAAGGCCGTGCGGCCGGCGCCGAGGCTGCCGGTGACGGTGGAGACGATGTGCATGACGTGGCTGTACCGCTCGATCGACATGAAGTCGACGACCTCGACGCTGCCGGGCTCGCAGACCCGCCCGAGGTCGTTGCGGCCCAGGTCGACCAGCATCAGGTGCTCAGCGCGCTCCTTGGGGTCGGCGAGCAGTTCGTCGGCGAGCGCCTGGTCCTCCTGGGGCGTCGCGCCGCGCGGGCGGGTGCCCGCGATGGGGTGCACCATGGCCCGGCCGTCCTCGACCTTGACCAGCGCCTCGGGGCTGGAGCCGACGACGTCGAAGCCGTCGAAGCGCAGCAGGTACATGTAGGGGGAGGGGTTGGTCGCCCGCAGCACGCGGTAGACGTCGAGCGCGCTCGCCGGGCAGGGGGTCTCGAACCGCTGCGAGGGCACGACCTGGAAGGCGTCGCCGGCCCGGATGTACTCCTTGGCCGTCTCCACCGCGGCCTGGTACGCGGCGCCGCCGAAGCGCGAGGTGACCTCCTCCGGCAGCCGGGACGGCGGCAGCTCGGCGGGCGCGGAGTCCACGGGACGGGCCAGGTCTTCGGTCATGGCGTCGAGCCGCCGCACGGCCTCGGCGTACGCCTCGTCGACGCCGGTGTCGAGGTCGTTGTGGTTGATCGCGTTGGCGATCAGCAGCACCGAGCCGTCCCAGTGGTCGAGCACCGCCAGGTCGGAGGTGAGCAGCATCGTGAGCTCGGGCAGGCCCAGGTCGTCGCGGGCGTGGTCGCCGATGCGCTCCAGGCGGCGCACGACGTCGTAGCCGAGGTAGCCGACCATGCCCCCGGTGAACGGCGGCAGGCCCGCGTCGTCGTGCAGGTCGCGCGGGGTGTGCAGGGCCTCGATCGTGGCCCGCAGCGCCTCCAGCGGGTCGCCCCCGGCCGGCACGCCGACCGGCGGCGTGCCGAGCCAGTGGGCCCGGCCGTCGCGCTCGGTCAAGGTGGCGGCGCTGCGGACGCCGACGAACGAGTAGCGGGACCACGAGCGGCCGTTCTCCGCGGACTCCAGCAGGAAGGTGCCGGGGCGCTCGGCGGCGAGCTTCCGGTACAGGCCGACCGGGGTGTCCCCGTCGGCCAGCAGCTTCCTGCTGACCGGGATGACACGGCGGTCCTGCGCCAGCTTGCGGAAGGTGTCGAGGTCGGGGGTGACGGTGCCCGTGGTCATGGTCCGCAGCCTAGTGCCCGGGCGCGGCCGCTTCAGGCCAGCGGCAGTTCGCCCGCGTCGAAGCAGGTGCGGTCGCCGGTGTGGCAGGCCGCGCCGACCTGGTCGACCTTGACGAGGATCGTGTCGCCGTCGCAGTCCAGGGCCACGGACTTCACGTGCTGGACGTGCCCGGAGGTGTCGCCCTTGACCCAGTACTCCTGGCGGCTGCGGCTCCAGTAGGTGCAGCGGCCGGTGGTGAGGGTGCGGTGCAGCGCCTCGTCGTCCATCCATCCGAGCATGAGGACTTCGCCGGTGTCGTACTGCTGCGCGACGGCGGGGACGAGGCCGTCGGCGGTGCGCTTGAGACGGGCGGCGACGGCTGGGTCGAGCGGGGATTCCATACCCCCATTCTGCCCGCTGCGGGCGGCGTGACTTCGGCTCCTGCCCTCACCCCGCTCACCCGTATGGGGCATGCTTCGTCCATGAGTTTTCCTCCGCCGTCGCCGCCCGACGACCCGCGCCCCGGACAGGGCGGCGGTTTCGGGCCGCCCCCGGGGGGTTTCGGCCCGCCGCAGTACCAACCCCAGCCGCAGCAGCAGTACCAGCCGCAGCCGCAGCCGCCGTACCAGAACCAGCCGCAGTTCCCCGGGCCTGCGCAGCAGGGCGGCGGTTACGGCTACCCGCCCCCGCCGCAGCCGCCGCGCAGCGGTGGCGGCGCGAAGGTGGCCGCGATCGTCATCGGCGCGGTCGTCCTGATAGCCGTCGTCGTCGGCGGCCTGGCGATCGCGCTGAGCGGCGGCGAGGACGACGACAAGGGCGCCACCGGGTCCACGAGCAGCAGCCCCACGGCCTCGGCCCCCGCCACGCAGGACACGGCGACCGCGTCCACGGAGCCGGACCCCTCGGAGACCTTCCGCAAGTACGTCGTGCTCAGCCCCGGCCAGTGCTTCGACGATCCGGGCCTGGACAGCGGCGTCACCGAGGTCACGACGGTCTCCTGCAACGGCCCGCACGACGCCGAGGTCATCGCCAACGAGACCATCACGGGCACCTTCGACACCGAGGCCGCGCTCAAGGCCAAGGTCCTGAAGCTGTGCGAGGCGGACGCCGCCAAGCGCCTGAAGGACGTCAAGGACAACCCCGGGTACTACTACTACGCGCTGTACCCGAAGCTCTCGGGCTACCAGGTGCAGGGCAAGGACACCATCTCCTGCTCCCTGACCCTCAGCAACAAGCTGGACGGCAAGAAGCTGACGAAACCGCTGCCGTAGCTGCTGCCCACCGGCGGGGGCCGGACGTAGGCTGACGGCATGTCGACTCATGCCCAGCGTGAACGTCTGCTCCTCGCCGACCTGCTGGAGAGTGCCGGACCCGAGGCGCCAACCCTCTGCGAGGGCTGGACCACCCGCGACCTCGCCGCCCACATCGTGGTGCGGGAGCGCCGCGGTGACGCCTCGGCCGGCCTGGTCATCCCCTTCCTCGCGGACCGGTCGGAGCGTGTGCGCAAGGAGTTCGCGGAACGGCCCTTCCAGGAACTGATCCGGCTGATCCGCACCGGGCCGCCGCGGCTGTCGCCGTTCGCCCTCAAGCAGATCGACGAGGCGGCCAACACCGTTGAGTTCTTCGTCCACGCCGAGGACGTGCGCCGGGCCCAGCCGGACTGGTCGCCGCGCGAACTGGACCCCGTCTTCGCCGAACTGCTCTGGTCCCGGCTGGAGCGCTCCGCCCGGCTGCTGGGCCGCAAGGCCCCGGTCGGCGTGGTGCTGCGCCGTCCGGACGGGCAGACCGCGGTGGCGCACCGCGGCGCCCCGGTCGTCACGGTCACCGGGGAGCCCGGCGAGCTGCTGCTGTTCGCCTTCGGCCGGCAGGACTCCGCCCGGGTGGAGACCGAGGGCGACAAGGACGCGGTGACCCGGCTGTACGACGCCAGGCTCGGGATCACCGCCTGAGTCCGGCTACCCGGGGCGGCGGGCGAGTTCCGCCCGCCGCAGCGCCGGCGCGGCGAGTCCCGCGACGGCTCCCGCGGCCGCGACCGCCGCGCTGACGACGAACACCGGCTGCGGACCCCAGGCGCCGATGGCGGCCCCGGTGAGCGGGTAGCTCATCGGGGCGACGCCGAGCGAGAACAGCGCGGCCACCGAACTGACCCGGCCGAGGTAGGCGGGTTCGGTGAGGGTCTGCAGCAGGGCTCCGCACAGTGCCCCGCTCAGTCCTGCCACGAGGCCGATCACGACGGCCACGGCGACCGCCCCCGGCAGCGCGGGGACGAAGGCGAAGGCGGCCACCGCGACCGCCCCCAGCCCCAGGCAGCAGGCCTGGGCCAGCCCGGCGCGCGGCAGCCGGCCGCGCACCGTCAGCAGCAGTGAAGCGGCGCCCGCGCCGGCGCCGAAGCCGCTGACGATCCAGCCGAGCCCGGCGGCGCCCCAGCCCCGGTCGGCGGCGACCAGCACGAGGCCGATGTTGAACGGCCCGGTGAAACCGAGCTCGCCGACCGCGATGACGACCATGAGCGCGGTGAGCGCGCGCCGTCCCCGGATGTGGCGCAGGCCGTCCACCAGCTCCCGCCACGGGGTGCCGTCCGCCTTCGCGGCACCGTCGTCGGGCGGCAGCGGGGCCACGCGGACGGCGAGCAGCAGCACGAGCGAGACCGCGAACAGCACGCCCGCGACGGCGAACGCGGTGGGGGCGCCCCCGGTCGCGACGACCGTGCCGCCGAGCGACGCGCCGGCCACGTTGCCGACCCGCATCGCGATGCCCTTCATCCCGTGCAGGCGGCCCAGTTGGTCCGGGCCGGTGATGCGCGGCGGCAGGGCGCCGACGGCGGGCAGGAACACCGCGTCCACGGCGCCGAAGAGCACCGCGACGACGGCCAGCGCCCACAGCCCGGGGGTGGTGAGGGCGAGCAGCGCGGCCGCCGCGAACATCACCGCGCACCGGGTCAGATCACTGCCGATGACGATGCGTCGCGGCCCGAACCGGTCGGCCAGCACTCCCCCGCCGAGCATCAGCACCGCGCGCGGCACGGCGCCGGCCGCGAGGACCAGGCCGGCCCGCCCGGGGTCGCCGGCGCGGGTGGCGGCCCAGGACAGCGCGAGGAACCACACGGCGTCGCCGACGAGAGAGGCGGTGAAGGCGGCGAGCCAGCGCAGGACGTTGGCGTCCCGGTGGGCGGGGGCACGGGAAGGGGACAGGGACGGTGCGGCGGTGGCGGGCGCCGTCATGCGGTCGCCTCCTTCGGGGTTCACGGCCGGTGGGGGAATCCGTACAGGTGCACCGCGACGTGCTCACGGCCCTCGGTGTCGCCCGCCTCCTCGGCGGCGCGCCCGCGGTCGACCCAGCGCATGACCAGCTCGCCCAGCTCATCGCCGAACCGGCGCATCTCCTGCGCGGTGAGCCGGGGCATGTACTCGGAGCTGAAGGACGCGTCGGTCCACTCCTTGTCCCAGGCGAACTGCTGGTCGAGGTAGGCGGCGTAGCGCGCGTAGCGGGTGGCGAGGAGCTGCCGGGTCACCTCGCCCATGACGGCGGCGCCCTCGGGGCGGTCGGCGAAGTCCGAGGTGCGGAAGGTGAATCCGCGCTCGGAGCTGACCTTCCACCACCGTTCGCGGCCGTCCGAGCTCTGCCCGGGGGCCTCGGTGATGAAGCCGTGCGCGGCGAGCTTGCGCAGGTGGTAACTGACCAGCGACACCGCCTCGTCGACCTGGTCGGCCAGCTGGGAGGCGGTCGCGGTGCGGGCGGTGAACAGGGCGCGGTAGAGCTCGATGCGCAGCGGGTGCGTGAAGACCTTGAGCGCGTCGAGGTCGGTGATCCTGCGGGGGTCTGCGGAGTTCTCCTCCGCCTCTTCATCGGGCATACCCGGGAGGCTAGATAGGAAAGGAAATTTGCGCAACAGAAATTGCGCAACTGATCCTGCACATCGGGCTACGCTCTGCGGCCATGGGCGCGAACCAGGGTGGGACGGGAACGGACGTAGGGTCGGCGGGGCCCGGGATACCGGTGCCGCGCCCGGGCGAGACCTGGGCCGTCGGGGCGGTGGTCCTCGACACGGACGGCAGGGCCTTCGCCCAGCGCCGCTCCCCCGGCCGCAGGCTCTTCCCGGACTGCTGGGACATCGTCGGCGGCCATGTGGAGCCCGGCGAGACCCTCCTGGCGGCCCTCGCCCGCGAGGTGGAGGAAGAGACCGGCTGGCGGCTGCGCGCCGTGCGGCGGCTGATCGGGGTGTCCACCTGGGAGGGCGACGACGGTCAAGGCCTGCGCCATGAGGCGGACTTCGTGGTCGACGTCGACGGGGACCTCGCGCGTCCGCGCCTGGAGCCGGGCAAGCACACGGAGTACGGCTGGTTCGGCCCGGAGGACCTCGAACGGCTGAAGGAGAACCGGGCGTCCGGTGAGACCCTGGTGCACGACGTGATCGCCGCAGCGCTCGACCTCCGTGGGTGACGTGTGCCGTACCTGAAGCTGCTCCGCCGGCCCCATGTGGGCCGGTTGCTGTCCGGTTCGCTCGTCGGACGGCTGCCGACCGCCATGGCGGCCCTGGCCATCGCGCTGGCGCTGCGCGCGGCCGGCGCCGACTACCGGCTGGTCGGCGCCGCCGGGGGCGTCTACGCGGTGTCCGGAGCGATCGGCGGGCCGCTGCTCGGACGGTGGGCGGACCGGCTGGGCCAGCCGCGCGTGCTGATCGTCTCGGCGCTGGTCTCGGCCTGCGGCTTCGCCGCGCTGGCCGCCGCACCGGGCAGCACGGCGGTGGCCGTGCTCGGCCCGGCCGTCGCCGGGGCCGCCTCGCCGCCGCTGGAGCCGTGCCTGCGCGCGCTCTGGCCGGACCTCGTCGAGCCGGACGAACTGGAGTCGGCGTACGCGGTGGACGCCGGTGCGCAGGAGCTGGTCTTCATCGCCGGCCCGCTCCTGGTCGGCGGGCTGGCGGTGCTCGGCCCGGCCCGGCTGGCGCTGCTGGCCGCGGCCGTCCTCGGGGTGGTGGGCGCGCTCTCCGTCGCGACCTCCGCGCCCTCCCGCGCCTGGGCCTCCGCCACCCGTTCCGTCGACTGGCTGGGTCCGCTGCGCAACCGGGCCCTGGTGGTGGTGCTGTGCGCGCTGGCCGGATGCGGCTGGGCCCTGGGCACGTTCAACGTCTTCGCCGTCGCCTACGCCGAGCGCCACCCGCTGCCCGGCGGCGCGGGCACCCTGCTGGCGCTGAACTCCACCGGCGCCCTGATCGGCGCCCTGCTGATCGCCGTCCTGCCCTGGCGGGCGGACCCGGCCACCAAGGCGGCCGTCACCGCCGCCGGGATGGCCGTCACCTTCTGGCCCTTCGCCCTGGTCCCCGGCCCGCTGCCGATGGTGGTCGCCGCCCTGCTGAGCGGGGTGTTCTTCGCGCCGCTGCTCACCGTGGTCTTCGGGCTCACCGGCGAACTCGCCCCGGCGGGCACCGTCACCGAGGCCTTCGCCTGGCTGGTCACCCTGGTCACCACCGGCATCGCGGGCGGCTCAGCCGTCAGCGGCCTGATCCTCGCCGACGGCTCCCTCCCCGCGGCCGCCGTCAGCGCCGCGAGCGGCGTCACCCTCACCGCCCTCACCCTCGCCGCCGCGCGGCCGCTCCTGGCCCGCGACCGCGTCGCCGTCCGGGCCGCGGGCCGGAACGGGCCGGCCTAGGCCGTGTCGTCAAATGCCCGCCTGCTCGGCGACGCCTGGTGCGGCACTCCCCCAGCCTTCGGCCGGGGGTGCCCCCACGCTGCGTTGTCGAATCGTCCGAGTAACCCACTACGAGGACGACTCTCCGCCTTGCGATGCACCGCACCAGACGCCGCCGAGCCCGCCCTCCGGGCGGCCGGCGCCCATTTGACGACACGGCCTAGCGCACCGGGTGCCCGGCGTCCCGCAGGGTCCGCTTGACCTCGCCGATGCGCAGGTCGCCGAAGTGGAAGACGGAGGCGGCCAGGACGGCGTCGGCGCCGGCCGCGACGGCCGGGGGGAAGTCGGTGAGGCGGCCCGCGCCGCCGGAGGCGATGACGGGGACGGTGACGTGCTTGCGGACGGCGGCGATCATCTCCGTGTCGTAGCCGTCCTTGGTGCCGTCGGCGTCCATCGAGTTGAGCAGGATCTCGCCGGCGCCCAGCTCGGCCGCGCGGTGCGCCCACTCCACGGCGTCGATGCCGGTGCCCTGGCGGCCGCCGTGCGTGGTCACCTCGTAGCCGGACGGCGTCCCGGCGTCGGTGCGGCGGGCGTCCACGGACAGCACCAGCACCTGGCGGCCGAACCGCTCGGCGATCTCGCGCAGCAGCTCGGGCCGGGCGATCGCGGCGGTGTTGACGCCGACCTTGTCGGCCCCGGCACGCAGCAGCTTGTCGACGTCCTCGGCGGACCGCACGCCGCCGCCGACGGTGAGCGGGATGAAGACCTGCTCGGCGGTGCGCCGCACCACGTCGTAGGTCGTCTCGCGGTTGCCGGAGGAGGCCGTGATGTCGAGGAAGGTCAGCTCGTCGGCGCCCTCGGCGTCGTACAGCTTGGCCATCTCGACGGGGTCGCCGGCGTCCCGCAGGTTCCGGAAGTTGACGCCCTTGACGACCCGGCCGTTGTCCACGTCCAGGCAGGGGATGACTCGGACCGCCAGGGTCATGGTGCTCAAGCTCCTCGGAATGCTTCCAGTTCGACTTCGACCAGGACCCGGGAGTCCACGAAACCGGAGACGACGACCACCGTCGCGGTGGGTCGCACGGCGTCGAAGAACTCCTTGTGGGCCCGGCCCACCGCGTCCACGTCGCGGGTGTGGGTGAGATACATGCGGGTGCGGACGACCGATTCGGCGCCGAGGCCGAACTCCTCCAGCACGCCGAGCGCGTTGGTGAACGCCGTCTTGGCCTGCTCGTACGGGTCGCCCTCGCCGTACAGCATGGTGCCGACGAACGGCATCGTGCCGCCGACGAGGACCCGGTCCCCCGCCGCGACGCCACGTGCGAAACCGAACTGCTCCTCCCAGGGGCTGTCGCTCTGCACACGCCGTACGGCAGGGGTTTGGGTCATCGCGACACAGCCTCCAGAGCCTCTTCCAAGGTGAACGCCTTGGCGTACAGGGCCTTACCCACGATGGCGCCTTCGACGCCCTCCGGGACCAGAGTCGCCAGGACGCGCAGGTCGTCGAGGGAGGAGACACCGCCGGAGGCGACCACCGGCCGGTCGGTCGCGGCGCACACGTTCCTGAGCAGTTCGACGTTGGGGCCCTGGAGGGTGCCGTCCTTGTTGATGTCGGTGACGACGTAGCGAGCGCAGCCCTCGGAGTCCAGGCGGGCCAGCGTCTCGTAGAGGTCGCCGCCGTCGCGGGTCCAGCCGCGGCCGCGCAGGGTGGTGCCGCGGACGTCCAGGCCGACCGCGATCCGGTCGCCGTGCTCGGCGATGACCTTGGCGACCCACTCCGGGGTCTCCAGGGCGGCGGTGCCGAGGTTGACCCGGGTGCAGCCGGTGGCGAGCGCCGCGGCCAGCGTCCCGTCGTCGCGGATGCCGCCGGACAGCTCGACCTTGATGTCCATGGAGCGGGCCACCTCGGCGATCTGCTCCCGGTTGTCCCCGGTGCCGAAGGCGGCGTCCAGGTCGACCAGGTGCAGCCATTCGGCACCGGCCTGCTGCCAGGCCAGGGCGGCGGCCATCGGGTCGCCGTAGGACGTCTCGGAGCCGGACTCGCCGTGGACGAGGCGGACGGCCTGGCCGTCGCGGACGTCGACGGCGGGAAGGAGTTCGAGGCGGTGCGTCGTGCTCATGGCGGCGTACGTCCTAGTCCTTGAAGGTGTCGAGCCAGTTGGTCAGCAGCTGGGCGCCGGCGTCGCCGGACTTCTCCGGATGGAACTGGGTGGCCCACAGCGGACCGTTCTCCACCGCCGCGACGAAGGGCTCGCCGTGCGTGGCCCAGGTGACCTTCGGGACCCGGATGCCGGGGTTGGCGGTCTCCAGCTCCCAGCTGCGCACCGCGTAGGAGTGCACGAAGTAGAAGCGGGCCTCGGCGTCCAGGCCGGCGAACAGCCGGGAGTCCTCGGGCGCCTTGACGGTGTTCCAGCCCATGTGCGGCACGACCGGTGCGCGCAGCGGCTCCACGGTGCCGGGCCACTCCTCGCAGCCCTCCGTGGTGACGCCGTGCTCGACGCCCCTCTCGAAGAGGATCTGCATGCCGACGCAGATGCCCATCACGGGCCTGCCGCCCGACAGCCGGCGGCCGATGATCCACTCACCGCGCACCGCCTTCAGCCCGGCCATGCAGGCGGCGAAGGCGCCGACGCCGGGGACGAGCAGCCCGTCGGCGTTCATGGCCCTGTCGAAGTCGGCGGTGATCTCCACGTCCGCGCCCACCCGGGCGAGCGCGCGCTCGGCGGAACGGACGTTGCCGAAGCCGTAGTCGAGGACCACGACCTTCTTGGCGGCCTTGCTCATCTGCCGGAACCCCCTACAGCCGCAGCAGGCCGGCCGCCAGCGACATGGCCGAGCCGACACCGAGCAGCACGACGATGCTCTTGGGCATCTTCTGCTTCCAGAAGGAGTACACCCCGCCGGCCAGGAAGAGGCCGAGCAGGATGAAGAGAACGGCCGGCTTGCTCATCAGAGGGCGCCCTTCGTCGACGGGAGGATGCCCGCGGCGCGCGGGTCGCGCTCGGAGGCGTAGCGCAGGGCCCGGGCCAACGCCTTGAACTGGCACTCCACGATGTGGTGGGCGTTGCGCCCGTACGGGACGTGGACGTGCAGCGCGATCTGCGCCTGGGCGACGAAGGACTCCAGGATGTGCCGGGTCATCGTCGTGTCGTAGGAGCCGATCATCGGCGCCATGTTCTCGGGTTCGGTGTGCACCAGGTACGGGCGGCCCGACAGGTCGACGGTGACCTGGGCGAGGGACTCGTCCAGCGGCACGGTGCAGTTGCCGAAGCGGTAGATGCCCACCTTGTCGCCGAGCGCCTGCTTGAAGGCGGCGCCCAGCGCGAGGGCGGTGTCCTCGATGGTGTGGTGGGTGTCGATGTGCAGGTCGCCCTCGGTCTTGACCGTGAGGTCGAAGAGGCCGTGGCGGCCGAGCTGGTCGAGCATGTGGTCGTAGAAGCCGACTCCGGTGGAGATCTCGGTCCTGCCGGTGCCGTCGAGGTCGAGCTCGACGACGACGGAGGTCTCCTTGGTCGTGCGCTCCACGCGGCCGACGCGGGTCATGTGGTTACTGCTCCTTCTTCAGCTCGCGTACCGCTTCGAGGAACGCGTCGTTCTCGGCCGGGGTGCCCGCGGTGACCCGCAGCCAGCCCGGTACGCCGTTGTCGCGGACGAGCACGCCGCGGTCGAGGATCGCCTGCCAGGCGCGGTGGCTGTCCTCGAAGCGGCCGAACTGGACGAAGTTGGCGTCGGAGTCGGTGACCTCGCAGCCGATCGCCCGCAGCTCGCCGACCAGGCGGTCCCGCTCGGCCTTCAGCTGCTCGACGTACCCCAGCAGCGTATCGGTGTGCTCCAGGGCGGCCAGCGCGGTGGCCTGGGTGACGGCGGACAGGTGGTACGGCAGCCGGACCAGCTGGACGGCGTCCACCACCGCCGGGTCGGCGGCGAGGTAGCCCAGCCGCAGGCCGGCGGCGCCGAAGGCCTTGGACATGGTGCGGCTGATCACCATGTTGGGGCGGCCCTCGATCAGCGGCAGCAGGGACGGACCGTGGCTGAACTCGCCGTACGCCTCGTCGACCACCACCAGCGCGGGCCGGGCCGCCTGGGCCGCCTCGTACAGCGCCACCACGGTGTCGGCGGCGACGGCGGTGCCGGTCGGGTTGTTGGGGGAGGTGATGAAGACCACGTTCGGCCGCTGCTCGGCGATGACCCGCGCGGCGGCGGCCACGTCGATGGTGAAGTCCTCGCGGCGCGGGCCGGAGATCCAGCCGGTGCCGGTGCCGCGGGAGATCAGCCCGTGCATGGAGTACGAGGGCTCGAAGCCGATCGCGGTGCGCCCGGGGCCGCCGAAGGTCTGCAGCAGTTGCTGGATGACCTCGTTGGAGCCGTTGGCGGCCCACACGTTGGCGAGTCCCACCTCGTGGCCCGCGGTGCGGGTCAGGTACCCGGCCAGTTCGGTGCGGAGCTCGACCGCGTCCCGGTCGGGGTAGCGGTTGAGGTCGCGGGCGGCCTCGCGGACCCGCTCGGCGATCCGCTCGACCAGCGCCTCGGGCAGCGGGTACGGGTTCTCGTTGGTGTTCAGGCGTACGGGGACGTCGAGTTGCGGGGCGCCGTAGGGGGACTTGCCGCGCAGCTCGTCCCGGATGGGCAGGTCGTCGATGCCGGTCACGGACCCGGTACCGTCCAATCGAATCGGGCGCGGACCGCGGCGCCGTGCGCGGGCAGGTCCTCGGCGTCGGCCAGGGTCACCACGTGCGCGGCGATCCCGGCGAGCGCCTCGCGGGTGTAGTCCACGACGTGGATGCCGCGCAGGAAGGACTGCACGGACAGGCCCGAGGAGTGGCAGGCGCAGCCGCCGGTGGGCAGGACGTGGTTGGAGCCGGCCGCGTAGTCGCCGAGCGATACGGGCGCGTACGCGCCGACGAAGACCGCGCCCGCGTTGCGCACCCGGGCGGCGACGGCGGCGGCGTCCGCGGTCTGGATCTCCAGGTGCTCGGCCGCGTAGGCGTCCACCACCTGCAGGCCCTGCTCGATCCCGTCGACCAGGACGATGCCGGACTGGCGGCCGGACAGCGCGGGGGCGATCCGGTCCTCGACGTGCTTGGTCGCCGCGACCTGGGTCTCCAGCTCCTTCTCCACCGCCTCGGCGAGGTCCACGGAGTCGGTGACCAGGACGGCGGCGGCCAGCGGGTCGTGCTCGGCCTGGCTGATCAGGTCGGCGGCGACGTGCACCGGGTCGGCGGTGGCGTCGGCGAGGATGGCGATCTCGGTCGGGCCGGCCTCCGCGTCGATGCCGATGCGGCCCTTGAGCAGGCGCTTGGCGGCGGCGACCCAGATGTTGCCGGGGCCGGTGACCATGTTCACCGGACGGCACTCCTCGGTGCCGTAAGCGAACATCGCGACGGCCTGGGCGCCGCCCGCGGCGTACACCTCGTCCACGCCGAGCAGCGCGCACGCGGCGAGGATCGTCGGGTGCGGGAGCCCGCCGAACTCCTTCTGCGGGGGCGAGGCGACGGCCATCGAGCCGACCTCGGCCTCCTGCGCGGGCACCACGTTCATCACCACGGAGGACGGGTAGACCGAGCGGCCGCCGGGCACGTACAGGCCCACGCGCTCCACCGGCACCCAGCGCTCGGTGACCGTGCCGCCCGGCACGACCTGCGTGGTGTGGTCGGTGCGGCGCTGCTCGCCGTGGACGAGCCGGGCGCGGCGGACCGACTCCTCCAGCGCGGCCCGCACCTTCGGGTCCAGCTCCGCCAGGGCCCGGGTCAGCGCCTCGGCCGGAACGCGCACCCGGTCGATGGTGACGCCGTCGAACCTCTCCGCGTAGTCGATCAGTGCCGCGGTGCCACGATGCTTCACGTCCTCGCAGATCGGGCGCACCTTCTCCAGTGCGGCCTCGACGTCGAGCTCGGCACGGGGCAGCAGGTCGCGGTCGACGCCGTCCGCCGGGAAGGCGTCGCCGCGCAGATCGATTCGGGAGATCACCCTCCCAAGTGTAGAGAACCGCCCTCACGGCCTTCGTCGAGTATCAGTCCGTGATACGCGTACGGGCCCCGTCCCATGATCTCCCCGGCTAGCGTTTCCGTCGTCGTCGCCAGCCACGGGAGGGAAACCGGTGACCGAGCCGTCGGACGTCGCGCCGCCGCACGACTGGAGCGCTGTGGAGCAGGGCCTGTGGGAGGCCTTCCGCCGGGGAGAGCTGTACGACCTGCGCACCGGCATCCCGGAGCGGGACGACCCGGCCGCCGACCGCTTCTGGGGACCGGACCGCACGGTGCGGGCCGAGGTGATCGCCAAGCTGCTGCTCGACGGGCCGCAGGCCGCCTCGGGGCGCGTGTCGTGCGTGAAGCTGTCCGGGGCCCAGATCAGCGGTCAGCTCAACCTCTCGGGCGGCACGGTGGTGCCGTACGTGGAGCTGCACGACTGCCGCTTCGAGCAACAGGTGCTGCTCGCGGAGTGCAGCTTCACGACCCTGCGCATGGTGCGCTGCGCCATACCGCGGCTGGAGGCGGCCCGTCTGCACACCTCGGGGGACCTGCACCTGCCGCAGTGCACGATCGAGGGCGGGATACGGCTCACCGACGCCCACATCGGCACGGACCTGCTGCTCAACCAGATCACCCTGCGCAAGGACCGGCACGGCCGGGCGCTGGCGGCCGACGGGCTCAGCGTCGCCCAGGACGTCGAGGCCGAGCTGATCGAGGCGACCGGCGAGATCAGCCTGCGCAGCGCCCGCATCGGCGGCCGGCTCAGCCTGCGCGGCAGCCGGCTGCACAACCCGTACGGGCGCTACGCGCTCAACGCGGCCCGGGTCACCGTCGAGCACACCCTCTACCTGAGCGCGGGCTACGTCGGCACCGGCGGATCCGGCGGCGGCACCCCGCCGCTGGGCGTGCGCACCCGGCGCTTCAGCTCGGACGGCGGGGTGCGGCTGGACGACGGCCGGTTCGGCAACGCGGTGATCATCCACCAGGCGCGGTTCCGGCTCACCGGCGGCCAGCAACTGTCACTGCGCCGGATCCAGACGCCCGAGCTGCGGCTCACCCTCGACCAGCCCCCGACCGGGACGATCTCGCTGGCGGGCGCGCGGGTGGGCAACCTCACGGACAGCCGTACCTGCTGGCCCGACGCCGGCGGTCTCGACCTGACCGGCTTCGCCTACGGCTCCCTCAGCCCCGAGGGCGCCTTCCCGCTGCGCGCCCGGATCGCCTGGCTGGCCGCGGCCACCCCTGAGTACAGCCCCGAGCCGTACGAGCACCTGTCGGCCGCCCTGCGCGCGAGCGGCGAGGACGCCGACGCCCGCGAGGTGCTGCTGGCCAAGCAACGCCGGCGCCGCGAGACCCTCCCCCTGGCGGGCAAGCTCTGGGGCTACCTGCAGGACGTGACCGTCGGCTACGGCTACCGCCCGGGCCGCGCCGCCATATGGATGGCGCTGCTCTGGGCCTTCGGCGCGGTCTTCTTCACCGCGCACGGCAGGCCCGATCCCGTCGACGGCGGCGCCTTCCCCCACTGGAACCCCTCCCTGTTCGCCCTCGACCTGCTCCTGCCGGTCATCAACCTCGGGCAGGACAACGCCTGGCGCCTGACCGGCAACGCCCAATGGGCCGCCGCGGTCCTCAGCATGCTCGGCTGGATCCTCGCCACCACGGTCGCCGCCGGCGCCTCCCGCCTGCTGCGCCGCGGCTGACGCCGCCGCGGGCCTGCGGGCCCGGCGAGCCGGTGCGCCCGGTGGGGGGCGATGGCCGCATACGGGTCGTCCGGGGCGAAAACGGGTGGTGCGGGACGAGGGCGACGATGGGGGTGAACGCCGCAGGCCCTAGGATTGCTGACCGTGACCGCTCGCCTTCCGCTCTTCCCGCTCGGCTCCGTCCTCTTCCCGGGGCTCGTGCTGCCGCTGAACGTCTTCGAGGAGCGCTACCGCGCGCTCTTCCGCGACCTGCTGGCCCTGCCGGAGGACGCGCCGCGCACCTTCGGCGTCGTGGCGATCCGGGACGGCCACGAGGTCGCCCCCGCCGGGGCGGAGGAGGCCGCCGCCGGGTACGCGCCGGACCTGTCCGGGGCGCTGTACGCGCTGGGCTGCACCGCGGACGCGGCGACGATCGGGGAGCGCGAGGACGGCGGCTTCGACGTCGTGGCGACCGGTACGACGCGCTTCCGGTTGCTGTCGGTGGACGCCTCAGGGCCGTACCTGGTCGGAGAGGTCGAGGCGGTCCCGGAGGAGCCCGGCACCGGGTCGGGGGCGCTGGCGGCCGACGTGGCGCGGGCCTTCCGCACCTACCAGAAGCGGCTGGCCGGGGCGCGGGAGCGGAGCCTGGCGGGGAGCCAGGAGCTGCCGGACGACCCGACCGTGCTGTCGTACCTGGTGGCGGCCGCGACCGTCGCCGAGACCCCGGAGAAGCAGGCCCTGCTGGAGGCCCCGGACACCGCGGCCCGGCTGGAGCGGGAACTGCGGCTGCTGCGCCGCGAGGCGGCCGTCATCAACAAGCTCGGCACCCTGCCCGCCGTGGACCTGACCCGGCAGGTCCCGAGCCCGAACTGACGTATCCTCACAGCGCCATGGCCAAGAAGAAGCAGTCATCCTCCGGCGGCACGCCCGCCACCGTCGCCCTGGAGAAGGCGGGTGCCGCCTTCACCGTGCACGCGTACGCCCATGACCCCGCCTCGGAGCTCGGCTACGGGGAGGAGGCCGCGCAGGCGCTGGGCACCTCCCCCGACCGGGTGTTCAAGACCCTCGTCGCCGACGTGGACGGGGCGCTGACCGTCGCCGTCGTCCCCGTCGCGGGCTCACTGGACCTCAAGGCGCTGGCCTCCGCGGCCGGCGGGAAGCGCGCCGGTATGGCCGATCCGGCCGCCGCCGAGCGGACCACCGGATACGTCAGGGGCGGCATCTCCCCGCTGGGGCAGCGCAAGCGGCTGCGCACCGTCGTGGACGCCTCCGCGCTGGAGCACCCCACGGTCTTCGTCTCGGCGGGCAAGCGCGGCCTGGAGGTCGAGCTGGCGCCGCAGGACCTGGTGCGGCTCACGGACGCGGTCGTCGCGCCGATCGGTCGCGCCTGACCCCTGGACGGCGGGCCCGTACGGGCGCACTCTGCCGGGAAGCACACCCGGTCCAGGGGAGGCCCGATGTCCAAGCGCACCCGCAAGCGCAAGTGGCGGATCAAGAAGCGCAACGCCAACCACGGCAGGCGCCCGGCGTGACCTGCGGGCCGCGGGTCACGCGCCCGGGGGCGGCGGCGTCCACTGCACGGTGGGGGGCTGCTCGTCGCGGGGGCCGAAACCCGTGGTGAGCAGCAGATGGGTGAGGACGGCCCCTACGGGCCAGGCCAGGAGCGCGCCCTTGGCCTGCAGTGCGAGGGGGCCGTCGAACACCTTCTTCGCGCCGACCGCCCTGGCGTGCGCGATCAGGTCGCTGGTGGGGCCGAGCCAGGTGCCCAGCCGCCAGGCCAGCAGGGAGCCCAGTACCGCGCCCACCGCCATGCCGAGGACGACGCCGACGCCTCCGCGCCGGTTGCGCCAGAAGACGACGGCCCCGGTCAGCACTCCGATGCCGAGCCCGAGCAGCACGAAGACGCCGTCGGCGCCGATCGCCTGCTCCCCCTCGGTGTCCTTGAGGTAGACCGCCTTGCCGTCGGAGACCAGCGGGATCCGCGGCGCGAGCCACAGCCACAGCAGGCCGAGGACCACGCCCGCCACGGCCACGAGCACCGCGGTCAGCGCGCCGCTCTTGAGCTCCCGGACGGGATCCATGCGGCTCTCCTGCTGCGGGAACGGCGGCAGCGGCGCGGGCGGCCATTGATCATGGGGGGTCAGGGGTGCGGTCACCCTGCCATCGTGCCAGGTCCTTCCGTGGCACGCGGCACCGGCACCTCACCGGCACCACACCCACGGGTCACCGGCAGGCCGCCCGGCGGTAGGCCCAGGTGGCCACGGCCAGCGACACCAGGCCCACGGCCGCGCACACCGACAGGTCGGTGGTGATCGCCAGCCAGTCGGGGTGGGCGTCGAAGCTGCGGATGAAGGCCTCCACGCCGTAGGTGGAGGGCAGCAGGTCCCGTACGTAGCCGATGGGCCGGGGGAGGTTGCCGGCCGGCAGCACTCCCAGCAGCAGCGCCGCGGACATGCCGAGCTGACCGGCGAGGGTGGCCAGTTCCTGGCGCGGCGCGAACAGCCCGAGCGCCGCGCCCAGCCCGGACAGCGCGGCCCCCGCCAGCGGGATGACCGCGGCGAGGATCCACAGGTGGGCGAACGGCAGCTGGAACAGCGCACAGCCGATGCCCGCCGTCACGAGCGTCCCGGGCACGGTGAAGGACGCGTACGCGCCTGCCACGCCCAGCACCACGGCGGCCGGTGGCACCGGCAGGGTGGCGTAGTGGTCGAGCCCGCCGGAGGCGCGCAGCTGCCCGAAGTACTGGGCCAGCAGGTTCAGCGCCACGAAGGCGACGACCAGCACGCTCGACCCGGCGACCACCGCACGCGCGGCCGGGCCGCCGTCGACGACGCCACGCATCATGATCATGATGCCGACCGACTGGAAGGTCGCCACGAACAGCAGCGGGATCCGGGCGACCTTCGCCCGGGACAGCTGCGCCCGGTACACCGCCGCCATCGCCGGCAGCAGCCGGGCGCGCGGGGCGAGCGTCGCGGCCGCCTCGCCGAGGGGGGCGGCGGGCGCCGCCGGTGCCGCCGTCCGGGTGTCCGCTCCCGCGGAGATGATCGTCACTCCACGCCGCCCCGCTGCGCGGTGCCGCGCATGTCCAGGTCCACGTTCCGGTCCACGTCCAGGGTCACGTCTTCGCCGTTGCCGCCGTTCACGCCTTGACCAGTCCCTTCCGGCGGCCGCCGAGCGCCAGGTAGACATCCTCCAGGCTCGGCGCCGTCAGGGTGAAATCGTCGAGCGCGCCGAAGGCCGGGCCGCCGGTCAGCTCGGCGACCACGGAACGGGCCCGCTGCTGCGGCAGCCGCAGCGTCCACCGGCGCCCGGTGACGTGGGCGGCGTCGCGCAGGGCCGCCACGACGGGCACCGACAGCGGGGGCGTCTCCCGCCACACCAGGTCCAGCCGTACCTCGTCGGCGACGAGTGCCTTCAGCCCGGCCGGGGTGTCGCAGGCGATGACCCGGCCGTCGTCGATGACCGCGACCCGGTCCAGTACGGTCTCCGCCTCGATCACGTTGTGGGTGACCAGCAGCACGGTGGTGCCGCGTTCGGCGCGCCGCCGGTCGACCGCCGCCCACACCGCGCGCCGGGCGACCGGGTCCATGGCGGTGGTCGGCTCGTCCAGCACGAGCACCGGCCGCTCGCCCACCAGGGCGGCGGCGAAGCAGGCGAGCCGCCGCTCCCCGCCCGACAGCCTCTTCACCGGCCGTGAGGCCAGGGCCGTCAGGTCCAGCTCCTCCAGGACGGCGTCCCGCTCGGCGCGCGCGGCCCTGGCGTCCAGACCGCGCAGCCGTCCGGTGGTCTCGGCGGCCAGGGCGACGGTCAGCTCGTCCAGCGCGCTCGACTCCTGGCCGAGGTAGCCGACCAGCCGCGCCGCGCGCTCCGGGTGCCGGACGAGGTCGTGCCCGAGGAGCTGGACGGTGCCCGCGTCGGGGCGCAGCAGCCCCGTCAACTGGCGTACCAAGGTCGTCTTCCCGGCACCGTTGGGGCCGAGCAGCCCGAAGATCTCACCGCCCCGGATGTCCAGGTCGATGCCGTCGTTGGCGCGCACCGGGGGGCTCGCGGCGCCGCGCCGCCCCCGCCCGGCCGGATAGCTCTTCACCAGCCCGCGCACGGTCACCACCATCGCCGTCCGCGTGGTGGCGCCCTGTCCCGTGCCCGTACTCACGAGCATCGAGCCTACGCTGCATCCCGTCCGGGACGTGCCGCAGGGTCGGGTCCGGGCGCGCTCACTCCCCCGGAGAGGCCCTCGCGACGACCGCGCGGGCGTCGATCTCGCGCCAGAAGCCCGCCCGGATGGCGTAGCGGTCGTGTTCGTCGATCTGGTCGTCCTTGTGGGCCAGCAGCCCGAACCGGGCGGCGTAGCGCAGCAGCTCGCCGTCGATGCGGTGCGGGACGCGCGGGTACTCGGCGGAGAGCACCTGGAGGTGGGACGTGTCGGTGAGCCGGCCGATCCAGCGGCGGGCGAAGACCTGGCCGACCTCGTACGGGTCGCCGCTGACGGCGGTGATGTCCTCCTCGCGGTCCGCCCAGCGCTGTTCGGGGCTGGTGAGCTGGGCCAGCGTGGGCAGGCCCGCGTCGGCGGCCTCGGCGCCGCCGACCAGCCCGCGGTCGGAGGACCAGCGCAGGGTGGCCCCGGTGGCGGACGGGGAGGCGGGGTGCGGGGAGGAGTGCCCGCGGTGGACGATGCCGGCGACGTCCTTGGGGGTGGGCACCATGCCCTTGCCGGTCGCGGCGGCGGGCGATTGCGGGTTCGGGCGGGTGCCGTTGCGCTCGACGGTGACGACCTGGGGCGCGACGGCGGCCGGCTCCGCGGGCTGGTCCGCCGCGGGCTGCGGCTCGGCGCTGCGGGTGGTCTCGGGCAGCGGCGCGGACAGGATCGCGGCGATCTCGGGCCGCGGGGTGAGTGGCGCGCAGACCCCGGCGGGTTCGCGCACGTGGATGGCCCGGGTGATCCACTCCCGGTCCAGGACGCGCCGCTCGTCGGCCTCGGCGACCAGGTCCTCGGACTGGTTGAAGTCGCCGTCGGCGGCCTGCACGGCCCACAGGTGGACGGCGACGCCGTGCTCCTTCGCCGACATCATGCCGGGCAGGAGGTCGCCGTCGCCGGTGACCAGGACGACGTCGGAGCAGGCGCGGTTGCGGGCCAGCTCCGACAGCTCGGCGTGCATGGCCGCGTCGACGCCCTTCTGCGCCCAGCGGCCGTCGGTCCGGGTCAGCGCGCCCAGGCGGACCGTCACCCGGGGCATCACGCGCAGTCTGCGGTGCTCCGGCTGGGGGACGCGGTCGGGGGCGCCGTCGAACCAGTAGATCCGCAGCAGCGGCTGGCCCGTCTCCTTCTCGGCGCGCTCCCGCAGGCCCGCGACGACCTCGGCGTGGTCGACCGTGATCCTGGACCGTGAGGGCTCTCCGGCGAGGAGGCTCGCGGCAGCCCCGAGCAGGTAGCCGGCATCCACGAGGACGACGCAGCGGTCCATCGGTCTCACCCTCTTCTCCGAAAGTCCTGCCGTCCGTCCCCCCGGTAACGCTGTTGCCCCGAGTCTGCCCGAACACCGGGGCGTTGTGACCGGTTACGCGATCACCGGCGCGCCACACTCTGCAACTGCCCGAAATGCGACCTTCGTACTCCCGTGCAAGCCTGAGTGCGGCCCATCATCCGAGATTTCCCCCAAGGAGGAATCGTGGGCAAGAACAAGAACCGGGGCGAACGTACCGGCCAGCACCACGACCGCAGCGCCGCGACCACCGAAGAGCACGCGAAGAGCGCAGGCGGACGCGAGCAGATGGCGATGACGGTCCCGGGCGCCGAACCGCACGTGTCGCAGAAGCGGCAGAAGAAGTTCGGCCACAACTAGCGCGCGAGCGCCGGACACTCACGACCGAGGGTGGCACCCCGTCCGGAAGGGGTGCCACCCTCGGCACGTCCGCCCGCTCGCGCGGGAGGTGATCAGCCCGCCTGCTGCTGGGCGGTGGCGAGACAGGAGGGGCCCAGGAGGGCCTTGAGGTCGCCGAAGAGTGCCGGGTCGGGAGTGACGCGGTGGCGGTCGAGCCGCAGCACCGTCGTCTTGCGGGCGCCCTGCAGCCGCACCCGGACCTCGGTGCTCCCCTTGTGGCTGGCGAGCACCTCGCCGAGGCGGGCGATCAGCGGCGGGGTCACCTTCACCGTCGGGATGGAGATCGTCACCGGCGCGTTGGTCCCGGCGTCGGTGAGGTCGGGGACCATCAGTTCCATGGCCACCAGGCGCGGCACGTCCTCGCGCTTGTCGAGCCGGCCCTTGACGAAGACGACGGCGTCCTCGACGAGCTGGGTCGAGATCAACTGGTACGTGGCCGGGAAGAACATGCAGTCGATGGAGCCGCCGAGGTCCTCGACGGTGGCGATGGCCCAGGCGTTGCCCTGCTTGGTCATCTTGCGCTGCAGACCGGAGATGATGCCGCCGATGGTGACGATCGCGCCGTCGGCGTAGTCGCCGGCCAGGGCCGAGACGGAGGCGTCCGCCTTGTCGTTGAGGACGTGCTCGATGCCGAAGAGCGGGTGGTCGGAGACGTACAGGCCGAGCATCTCGCGCTCCTGCGCGAGGAGGTACGTCTTGTCCCACTCCACGTCGGAGAAGGTGACGTCGAGCCCGAAGCCCGGTTCGTCGCCCCCGGCGTCGTCACCCATGCCGCCGAAGAGGTCGAACTGGCCCTCGGCCTCCTTGCGCTTGACCGCGACCACGTTGTCGATCATCGGCTCGTAGTGCTCGGTGAGGCCCTTGCGGGTGTGGCCCATCTCGTCGTACGCGCCGGCCTTGATCAGGGACTCCACGGTGCGCTTGTTGCAGACCACGGCCTCGACCTTGTCGAGGAAGTCGGGGAAGGAGGTGTACTTCCCCTTGGACTTGCGGCAGCGGATGATCGAGTCCACCACGTTCTGGCCGACGTTGCGGACGGCGGTGAGGCCGAACAGGATGACGTCGTCGCCCTGCGCGGTGAAGTTCGCGTCCGACTCGTTCACGTTCGGCGGGAGCACCTTGATGCCCATGCGGCGGCACTCGTTGAGGTAGATCGCCGACTTGTCCTTGTCGTCGCGCACGGAGGTGAGCAGCGCGGCCATGTACTCGGCCGGGTAGTTGGCCTTGAGGTAGGCCGTCCAGTACGACACCAGGCCGTACGCGGCCGAGTGCGCCTTGTTGAAGGCGTAGCCGGCGAACGGCACCAGCACGTCCCACAGCGCCTGGATCGACTGGTCGCTGTAGCCGTTCTTCCGGGCGCCCTCCTGGAAGATGGTGAAGTTCTTGGCCAGTTCCTCGGGCTTCTTCTTGCCCATGACGCGGCGGAGGATGTCGGCCTCGCCGAGGGAGTACCCGGCGATGATCTGGGCGGCCTTCTGCACCTGCTCCTGGTACACGATCAGGCCGTAGGTGACGTCGAGGACCTCCTTGAGGGGGGCCTCGAGCTCCGGGTGGATCGGGGTGATCTCCTGCTGCTTGTTCTTCCGCAGGGCGTAGTTGATGTGCGAGTTCATGCCCATCGGGCCCGGCCGGTAGAGGGCCGAGACGGCGGAGATGTCCTCGAAGTTGTCGGGCTTCATCATGCGCAGCAGGGAGCGCATGGGGCCGCCGTCGAACTGGAAGACGCCGAGGGTGTCGCCGCGGGCGAGCAGGTCGAAGGTCTTGGGGTCGTCGAAGGGCAGGGCCAGCAATTCGATGTCGACGCCCTTGTTGGCCTTCACGAGCTTGACCGCGTCGTCCATGATCGTGAGGTTGCGCAGGCCGAGGAAGTCCATCTTCAGCAGGCCGAGCGATTCGCAGCTCGGGTAGTCCCACTGCGTGATGGTGACGCCGTCGGAGTGCCGCACCCAGACCGGGGCGTGGTCCACGATCGGCTCGCTGGACATGATCACACCGGCGGCGTGCACGCCCATCTGCCGGACCAGGCCCTCGACGCCGCGGGCGAGGTCGATGACCTTCTTGGCGTCGGGCTCGTTCTCGTACATCGAGCGGATCTCGCCGGCCTCGCTGTAGCGCGGGTGCGAGGAGTCGGTGATGCCGGAGAGCGGGATGCCCTTGCCGAGGACGTCGGCGGGCATCGCCTTGGTGAGGCGGTCGCCGACGGCGTACGGGTAGCCCAGGACGCGGGCCGAGTCCTTGATCGCGTTCTTGGCCTTGATCGTGCCGTAGGTGCCGATCATGGCGACCTTGTCGGCGCCGTACTTCTCGGTGACGTACCGGATCACCTCGGCGCGCCGGCGCTCGTCGAAGTCGATGTCGACGTCGGGCATGGAGACGCGCTCGGGGTTGAGGAAGCGCTCGAAGATCAGGCCGTGGTCGATCGGGTCGAGGTCGGTGATGCCCATCGCGTACGCGACGATCGAGCCGGCCGCGGAACCGCGGCCGGGGCCCACGGCGATGCCGTTGTTCTTGGCCCACATGATGAAGTCGGCGACGACGAGGAAGTAGCCGGGGAACCCCATCTGGATGATGGTGTCCATCTCGTACTCGACCTGCTTGATCCTGTCGTCCGGGATGCCTCCGGGGTAGCGGCGCTGCATGCCGCGCATGGTCTCCTCGCGGAACCAGGTGACCTCGGTGTACCCCTCGGGGACGTCGAAGCGGGGCATCAGGTTCCGCGCCTCGAACATGCCCTCGGTCTCGACCTGCTGCGCGACCAGCAGCGTGGTGTTGCGGCAGCCCTCCTGCCAGGCGTCGGAGGAGTCGATGGCGAACATCTCGTCCGTCGTCTTCAGGTAGTAGCCCGTGCCGTCGAAGCGGAAGCGGTCCGGGTCGGAGACGTTCTTGCCGGTCTGGATGCACAGCAGCGCGTCGTGGGCGTCGGCCTCGCTCGCGTAGGTGTAGTGCGAGTCGTTGGTGACGACCGGCGGGATGCCGAGCTTCTTGCCGATCTCCAGCAGCCCGTCGCGGACCCGGCGCTCGATCTCGATGCCGTGGTCCATCAGCTCCAGGAAGTACCGCTCCTTGCCGAAGATGTCCTGGTATTCGGCGGCGGCCTTCACCGCCTCGTCGAACTGGCCGAGGCGGAGCCTGGTCTGCACCTCGCCCGAGGGGCAGCCGGTGGAGGCCATCAGGCCCTCCGACCACTGGGCGATGGTCTCCTTGTCCATGCGCGGGTACTTGGTGAGCCAGCCCTCGGCGTAGGCGTCGGAGGAGAGCCGGAAGAGGTTGTGCAGACCCGTCGCGTTCGCCGCCCAGATCGTCTTGTGCAGGTACGAACCGGAGGCCGAGACGTCGTCCCGCTTCTGGTGCGGCTGACCCCAGGTGACCTTGCGCTTGTTCCGCCGCGACTCGGGGGCGACGTACGCCTCGATCCCGATGATCGGCGTGATCCCGGCGCCCTTGGCCTGGTGGAAGAAGTCGTACGCCCCGTGCAGGTTGCCGTGGTCGGTCATGGCGATGTGCGTCATGCCCATCTCACCGCAGGCCTTGAACATGTCCTTGAGCCGCGCCGCTCCGTCCAGCAGGGAGTACTGGGTGTGGACGTGAAGGTGGGTGAACGGCGTGGTCACGGGAAGCGACACCTCCGGCATCGGTCGTCATCTGGCGGCGTTGGAATCCTACGCCGGGGGTCCGACAGCCGATGCCATTCCCGCGCTCCCCGCCCTCGCCGCCGCGGCCGGCCGGCCCCGTGACCGGCCGGACGCGGACGGTGGCGTCAGCCCGCCCGGTAGGCGGCCCACGAGCTCTTCATGCGGCTCACCTGGCCTGCGGTGAACTGGTACATGCAGGAGTCGTAGGTGTAGTCCATGAAGTTGTGGATGGGGTCCACCCCGCCGGCCGTGCAGGTGTCACGGCCGGTCGGGCAGGCGCTGGCGGCGGTCTTCTCGGCGGGCGTGTCGGAGACGTAGTCGCCGTTGGCGCCGCAGCCGCCCTGGAAGGTGTGGTAGAGGCCCATCCAGTGGCCGACCTCGTGGGTGGCGGTGTCGCCCTGGTTGTAGTTGGTGGCGGAGCCGCCGGGGACGGACGCGTCGAGGATGACCACGCCGTCGTCCTCGGGGTCGCCGGCGTACCAGCTCGGGAAGGTGGCCCAGCCGAGCAGGTCGTCCTGGAGGTTGGCCGAGTAGATGTTGAGCGCGCTCGCGCCGCCCTTGCGGAGGCTGGTCTTCATCGAGGTCTCGGCCGAGGAGCCCTCGGTCAGGTTGTACCAGGCGGCCTTGTCGGTGTAGTCCGTCGCGACCAGCGAGAACCGGTAGCCGGAGTCGACGTTGCCGGTGCCCTGGCCGGCGTAGGCCGCGTTGAGCACCGCTATCTGGCCGGCGACGGCGGCGGCGCTGAGCTTGCCGGTGCTGCCGCTGTGGATGACGTGCCAGTAGACCGGGATGGTCGTCGTCGCGGCGGCGGCGACCCGGGATCCCTTGCTCTCGGCCTTGATCTTCGCGACGCGCTTCCTCAGGTCCGCGTCCATCGCCTTGGCGGTGGCGTCGCTGATGGCGTTGGGCTCGTGGGCGGTGGAGCCCTTCATCTTGCGGGCCGCGGCGTCGCCGCTGTCCGCGCACTGCTCCGCGGGGGTCCTCGCGTGCGCGGAGGCGCTGCTCACGGTGGCCGTCGCGCCGGTGAGGGGGAGCAGGGCCAGGGTTCCGGCCACGGCGGCGAGACCGACGAGACGGCGGGAACGGGGGGTGCGTGACATGTGGGGGCACTCCTCGTGGGACGTACGGGAGGAATTTCCTCCTCGCCGCCCGGAGGTTATGTGTCCATGCCAGAACCGGTGCAGCCCCCTTCCGGCCCATTGGCGGACAGAGGGTAATCCCTAGACAACGAAGGACCCTTGAGGGTCCGTGCCGGCCGGCGTAACACCGCGGAACGCGGGGCGGGCGGTGTGTCCGGATTCGGACCCGGGGGCTCCCCACCGCCCGCCCCGCGCCGGCCGGTCCCCGCACGGCACGGGGGGTTGGCCGGAAATCGACGTTCGGGAGGCTCAGCGTACCGGCGAGTAGACCCGCTCGACCTTCTGCGTGCCCGACAGGGTGCGGTACGAACGCTCCCAGGTCGACGAGGCGTTCGGGTCGGTGCGGTCGGAGAGCGCGTAGTAGTCCATCTGCGCCCGCTCGCCGGTGATGTCCAGCACGCCGTAGCCGTGGGAGTCCATGTCCAGCCACTTCACATGCCGGTTGGCGGCCTTCACGGCGGCCTCGGCGACCGTGGAGACGGTGTCCGGGGCGACCTTGAGGATGTCGTCCAGGTTGTCGGAGGTGATCGAGGTGACCACGAACTCGGTCGCGGCCGAGGCCGACAGCGGGTAGGTCGCCGCCTTCACCGGGACGTCGTTCGCCCACGCCATGTGGATGTCGCCGGTCAGGAACACCGTGTTGCGGATGCCGTTGTCCCGCAGGTGGGCCAGGATCTCGCGGCGGTCGTCGGTGTAGCCGTCCCACTGGTCGACGTTGACCGCCAGGCCTTCTGCGGGCAGGCCGAGCAGCTTCGCCAGCGGCGCCAGCAGGTGGTCCGGCAGCGCGCCGAAGGCGACCGGCGAGATCATCACCGAGTTGCCGATCAGCCGCCAGGTGGTGTCCGAGGCCTTCAGACCGGCCTTCAGCCAGTCCAGCTGGGCCCGGCCGGTGATCGTCCGGTCCGGGTCGTCCACCGAGCCGCTGCCGATCGAGGCCTGCTGGGAGCGGAAGGAGCGCAGGTCGAGCAGGGACAGGTCGGCGAGCTTGCCGAAGCGCAGCCGCCGGTAGGTGGTGCCGGCCACCGAGGGACGCACCGGCATCCACTCGAAGTAGGCCTGCTTGGCGGCGGCCACCCGGGCCGTCCAGGCGCCCTCGGCGCCCTCGGTGTGGTTCTCGGCGCCGCCGGACCAGGCGTCGTTGGCGAACTCGTGGTCGTCCCAGATCGCCACGACCGGGGCCACGGCGTGCAGCGCCTGCAGGTCGGTGTCGGTCTTGTAGCGCCCGTGCCGGGTGCGGTAGTCGGCCAGCGTGACGATCTCGTGGGCGGGCGCGTGCGGGCGGACGACGGTGCCGCGGGCGGCGTAGCCCCCGGTGCCGTACTCGTAGATGTAGTCGCCCAGGTGCAGCCAGGCGTCCAGGTCACCGCGGGCGGCCAGGTGCCGGTAGGAGGAGAAGTACCCGGCCTCCCAGTTGGCGCAGGAGACCACCCCGAAGCGCAGCCGGTCGGCGGCGGCGTTCTCGGCGGGCGCGGTACGGGTGCGGCCGGCCGGCGAGGTCACACCGCCGGCCGTGAAGCGGAACCAGTAGTCCGTGGCGGGCTGCAGTCCGCGCACGTCGGCCTTGACGGTGTGGTCGGAGGTGGCGGTGGTGGTCGCCGTGCCGGTAGCCACGACGGAGGTGAACGCCTTGTCCGTGGCGACGGTCCAGCTCACCTCGGTCGCGGGGCCGAGCCCGGAGCCCGGGACGGCCTCGGGCAGGGGAGTCACGCGCGTCCACAGCAGCACGCCGTCGGGCAGCGGGTCACCGGAGGCCACGCCGTGCAGGAAGGCGGGGCCCGGCGCGGCGGAGGCGGGGGCGGCGGAGACCGCCAGCGGTATCAGCGCGGCGCCGGTCACGACGGCGCCGGCCTTGACGACCGAACGGCGGCTCGGTGTTCTCGATGAGGTCTGTGAGGGTGCAGAGGTATCGGTCACGGGGCGTCAGATTACGCGCCGGTAACCCCTTTCCGGGACCGAATGCACAAGAGTTCGGGAGGACTTCGCCCTCCGGTCCCCGGCGTGACGCCGGGGACCGGAGGGCGGAACCGGCCACGGGCCGGTGCTACCCCTTGCCGATGATCTGGTCGACCGCGGCCGTGTACTGGTCGGCGGTCATCGCCTGCACGCTGTCGATGGTCTTGTCGTCGAGCTTCACGGTCGGCGTGCCCGTGATGCCGTCGTCGGTGAACTGCTGGTCCATGGTCAGCGCCCACTTGTCGTAGGTGCCGTTGCGGACCGCGTTCTCGAAGGTCTTGTTGCCCTTGAGCGCGTCGACCTTCTGCGCCAGTTCGATCAGCTTGTCGTCGCTGCCGAAGTCGTCCTTGGTCTCCTCGGGGTGGACGTCCTTGGAGTACAGCAGCGTGTGGTACTGGACGAACGCGTCCTTGCTGACATTCAGGGCGGCGCCCAGCGCGCTCAGCGCGTTCTTCGAACCCTGGCCCTGGGCGAGGCGGTCGTCGAGGAAGGCACCCATGGTGTACGAGATCTTGTACTTGCCGTCCTTGGCGTCCTTCTGGACGGTCTCGCCCGAGGTCTGCTCGAACTGCGCGCACACCGGGCAGCGCAGGTCCTCGTACACCTTCAGCGTGTGCTTGGCGTTCTCGTCGCCGATGACGATCGACGTGCCGTTCTTGCCCGAGGAGTTGGCCGGCTTCACCAGCGGCTTGTCCGCGGCCTTCTCCCAGTAGGTGGGCGCGTTCATCTTGACGACGGCCACGGCTATGCCGGCGCCGAGCGCCAGCACGCCCAGGACGCTGCCGCCGACGACGAGCTGCCGCCGCAGCTTGTCCCGCTTCGCCTGCCGCTCGCGCTCGACGCGCAGCCGCTCACGGGCGGCGTTCTTGGCGGCCTGGCTGTTTCGCTTGCTCATGGTGGTGTGATCTCCGACTCGTGCGTACGTGGGTGAGGGGTGGGGCGCCGTGCTCAGCGGAAGCCGAGACGGGCGGGCGGCCCTCGCCGTACGACGGAGTGCAGGAGCAGGGGCAAGGCCGGGGCGGCGGCCACGGGCCCGGCCGCGCCGGCGCGCGCGGTACCGCGCGGTCCGGCCGTCCGGAAGACGGCCACCGCGACGAGCAGCGGCCGGAAGGCGGCACGCAGCAGGCGGTGCAGGGCGTCCTCACCGCACCGCAGCCACCCGGCGGCGACCAGGCCGACGCAGACGTGCGCCAGGAGCAGCAGCCACGGCGAGGTGCCGGCGCCGGACATCCCCTGCCCCGTGGCGAGCGAGCCGCCGACGTCGCCGCCGTGGCAGGCCAGCGCCTCGTTGATCGAGCGCCACGAGCCGGTGACGGGACCGCCCCCGGGGCCGTAACAGGTGTGCTGGCCCGCGGTGAACAGCGTGTCGAGGGCCAGTTCCAGCGGGACGAGCAGCCCGGCGATCGGCCAGTAGCCGCGCTCCCGGCGGCCGAGCGCGTACGCGACCGCGAAGACGCCCGCGAAGGCCCCCGCCGTGGTCGTCATCGGCAGGGGCTCCCGCGAGAGCATGATGTGGGCGGTCGCGGACAGCGTCACGCACAGCGCGGCGAAGCATCCCGCGCGCAGTGCCCTCAGCCGGGGTCCGGTCCCTTCCATGGCGCAGAGTGTGCCATGCCGGTGTGTAAGCAATGCCTAAACCCCCGAACAAGGCGCCCGGGATCAGAGTCCCGGGATGCGCCCGTTGCGGAACAGGTCCACGAAGATCTGGTGGTCGGCGCGGGCCCGGGCGCCGTAGGAGTGGGCGAACTCCACCAGGGACTCCGTGAAGCCGTCCTCGTCCCGGGCGATGGCCGCGTCGATGGCGTCCTCCGTGGAGAACGGCACCAGCGAGTGCCCGCTCTCGTCGTCGGCGGCCGCGTGCATGCCGGCGGTGGCCCGGCCGAGGTCGGCGACGACGGCCTCGATCTGCTCCGGGTCGTCGATGTCCGACCAGTCCAGGTCCACCGCGTACGGCGACACCTCCGCGACCAGCTGGCCGACGCCGTCCAGCTCGGTCCAGCCCAGGTACGGGTCGGCGTGCGCCTGCAGCGCGCGCTGCGAGATCACGGTGCGGTGGCCCTCGTGGCGGAAGTAGTCACGCACCGCCGGGTCGGTGATGTGCCGGGAGACCGCCGGGGTCTGCCCCTGCTTCATGTAGATCACGACGTCGTTCTCCAGGGCGTCGGTGTGGCCCTCGAGGAGGATGTTGTACGAGGGCAGGCCCGCACTGCCGATGCCCACGCCGCGGCGGCCCACGACGTCCTTGACGCGGTGGCTCTCCGGGTTGATCCGGCTGGTCTCCGGCAGCGTGTCCAGGTACGCCTCGAACGCCCGCAGCACCTTCTCGCGGGTGCCGCCGTCCAGTTCCACGGCGCCGCCCCCCGCGCCGAAGCGGCGGTCCCAGGCGCGGATCTCGGTCATCGAGTCCAGCAGCCCGAACCGGGTCTGCGAGCGGGCGTGGCGCAGCGCGTCCAGCAGCGGGCCCTGCGCCGAGTCCAGCGTCAGCGCGGGGACGGCCTCGCCCTGGGCGAGGGCGCGCACGCGCTCGCGGTAGGCGGTGGCGTAGCTGCGCACCAGACCGGAGATCACGTCGTCGGCCAGGGCCTTGCTGTAGCCGATCAGCGCTATGGAGGCGGCGAACCGCTGGAGGTCCCAGGTGAAGGGGCCGACGTAGGCCTCGTCGAAGTCGTTGACGTTGAAGATCAGGCGGCCGTTGGCGTCCAGGTAGGTGCCGAAGTTCTCGGCGTGCAGGTCGCCGTGGATCCACACCCGGGAGGTGCGCTCGTCCAGGAACGGGCTGCCGTCCTTGGTGTCGGCCAGGTCCGCGTAGTAGAGGCACGCGGTGCCCCGGTAGAAGGCGAACGCCGACGCCGCCATCTTGCGGAACTTGACCCGGAACGCGGCCGGATCGGCGGCCAGCAGCTCCCCGAACGCGGTGCCGAAGACCTCGAGGATCCGCTCGCCGCGCTCTTCGTCCGTCGTCATGCCTGTGGCCATCGGTGCTGTGCCTCCTGGGCTGGTCCGTGTCTGCCGCGTCCAACGCAGGAGCGTACGCTCGCGTGCCCGGGGACGACCCCCGGCGGGGCGTTATTCGCGTCACCGTCGCACCGCGTTCAACCGGGCACTTCCGGCCACGGTCGCGCGTTCTGGCTTGCGATGAACACCACCAGGGGGCGGGACACCGCGCGCCGCGGCCGGCGGCGCACCATATTCGGGCTGCTGCTGATCGGCGGCCTCGTACTGGCCGCCGTGGCGTGGCCCACACTCTCCGCACAGGTCCGCGCGGCCAACTGGCCGAAGGAGCAACCCCGCGGGCCGCAGCACATCACCGCCCGCATGGAGGCCGTCCGCGAGGCCGTCGTCAAGGAGTTCGGCCCCCGCGGCCTCGAGGGCGCCCCCGGCTGCTACCGCGAGGAAGGCGGCATCGCCGGCGGCGGCGAACACCCTCTCGGCCGCGCCTGCGACTTCATGCTCATGCCCGCCGGCAAGAAGGCCACCGGCAAGTCCGACGCCCTGGGCGAGGCCATCGTGGCCTGGGTGCGGGAGCACGCGGACGAATACGGCATCTGGTACGTCATCTACGAGCAGCACATCTGGTCGAGCCGACTCCCGCAACAGGGGTGGAAGTTGATGGAGGACCGCGGGTCCATCACGCAGAACCACTTCGACCACGTGCACATATCGGTCTACTGAGCAGAGTTGACGCCGCCGCTGGTTGTCAACGTTCGCCAACGCTGGTCGACCTTCCACGGCCCAGGGACGGCACAGGGCCATCGTGCCCGCCGATCGCGTCCTCGGCACGACGTGCAGCGGCACGCGCGAACCTGCGGTCGCGCCACCAGAATAGATGGCGGCAAAGGGGACAGTTCCCTCCATCAGAGGGGATGCGGCGGTGGCCTCGGGCAGATGACGATGGGTGGACGGCCGAGGAGAGAGGGAAAGCCGTGCGATACAGAGCGGGCACCGGGGAGTACCTGAACGAACTCGCCCAGGACCTGCGCCCGCTCGACGAGGGGATCGCATGGTTCGCATCCCTCCCCGAGGACGAGCAAACCGGGACGCTGTGCCTGCTGGCGGGGTTCTGCTTCCAAGCCCACCCCACCGCCGAGGAAGCCCTGGAGAGCATCCGGCGTTCCGGTCTCCGGCCGACCCACACTCCTGCGGTCATGCTCGTTCGAGGACGAATCGAGGACCAGGTGGGGAGGGTCGCCGGGCTGACCCCGCAGCACGAGCGACTGAAGGCCTTCCGCCTCCTGATCGCCCTGCTGGCCGTCGCGGACGGCAGTCGCAGGGCACTGTGCCGTGTCCACAACTGCAGCCACCCCTGGCATCACCTGACCTCCAGCCGGGCGACGGCCCCGTGACGGCGCTCGCTTGCGGGGCGGCACCCGCATGAGGACTTCGTGCACAGCTACGCGCGCCGCAGCGCTTCAACTACGAGGCGGGTGTGTGCGTCGATGGTGCTGGCCATGTCGACGCTGACCTTCGTGGCCTTCGGCGATTCCGGGCTTTGCACACGTGATCCGTAGCGGGCAAGGCACGCCGCGGGGGCGCGGTATCGTCCCGCGCCCCCGCGTGCCGGGGCGGTCGGGTCAGTAGCGCGCGCCGACGGGGGCCGGTATGGCGTCGAGGTCGGCGAGGTCGGCCGCGGAGAGGCGGACGTGGGCGGCGCCCGCGTTGTCGGTGAGGTACGGAATCGAGCCGACTCCTGACGGCATCGGAGATCCTGACGGCGAGACCGGCGTGGCACTCTCGACCGGCCTGCCGGGATGCCTCGCCGTCGGCGTGGGCGTGTCGGTCCACCGATGCATGCGGATGAGGACGAGGGCAGGGGCCTAGCCACCCGCCGTGGGCCGCCGGTCGGCGGTGACGACCGCATAGGCACGCTCCACCTCGCCCAGGTACTGCTCGAGGCGGAAGCGCACCTCTTCGACGGGTCTGCCATCGATGCCGGGGTACATCAGGCCGGACCAGATGACCGTCCCGCCCCGGAGCCGGAGCCGGAGCCGGATGCCCAGCCTGCCCGGCCCCGACCCGGCCTGCCCCTGGGCTGCCACCTCCACCTCACGCGGCATGTCCGTCGGATAAAGCGGCCCGCCCGGCCGGAGCAGCCGCCTCGGATCGAGGCCGGCCATCCTGCTGTCGCTGCGCGCGACCATGTCGAGACCGTCGACGAAGAGGTACGTGTGAACGGCGGCGCACACGGGCTGCCCAGGACACGTGCCGATGAGCAACGAGCTCACCGCATCACTGCCTCGTTCATCGGACCCCGCGGCCCTCACCTCGCGCGGCGCCCTACGCGGCATCCACCTGATGGGACGTCATGGGGTGATCGTAGCGGCCGCGTCGGACCGACCCCGCGAACGTCGCGCCGGAGGTCGCAAGAGATCCGGGCCCGTACACCGGCCGCCGATCGGGCCGGCTCCTGTGCTCACGCCGCCTCGCACTGGGCACTCGAATGGCAGGATCCACGCATGCCTGACGACCTGACGGCTCGTGCTCAAGCCCTGTGGCGGGAACTGGCCCGCGCACCTGTCGAATTCGGACGCTCCGCGGCCCAGGTGGTCGTCTCACCGGGGTCGGGGTTGTGTCCCCCTTCGTGGTGTGGGGTCGTGGTGCTGGGCGGAGCAGGGATCGTCACGGTTCCGACAGCCGAGGTCGCCGGCCTGCTGTGCAAAGCCACCGCTGGGATTCCTCCGGACGCCCTCGTCCGGACGGACGCGCTCCGGACGGTACTGCCCGTCATCGAGGTACTCGGTCCGGCCACCCTCGCTTACCTGTCCGACGTGGAGTTCCGTCCTGCGCCCACGGACCGGGCTGTGGTGCGCCTGCCCGCGGAACACCCTGACCTGCTGGCCTTGCTCGGGGCAGCGGGGCACGAAGACGCCGGCGAAAGCGGCCTGGATGAGATCTCTTCGCCTGCGTTCGTCGTCCTCGACGGCGGCGAGGTCGTGGCCGCAGCGGGATATCGGCTGTGGCCCGGGAGTACTGCTCATGTGTCGGTACTCACGGCACCGCAGCGCCGCGGTCATGGGTTGGCGAAGACCGTGGCCTCCGCAGCAGTGGCTCATGCTCTCGATGCGGGTCTCCTACCTCAGTGGAGAGCTCGGCCCGAGCCGTCCCGAAGGGTTGCGGGCGCGCTCGGTTTCCGAGAGGTGGGGGCCCAGTTGAGCTTTCGGCTCAAGACCGGCGCCGGCGTATCCGGAAGCTGACCGGTTGACCAGCCCGCCGCATATGCTGCGCTGATGTGGAAAGAGACCGCTGCCGAGCTCCTGCCCGACGTCGCATTTCGACCACCGGTTGACCGGGCAGCCCTCGCCGAGGCCGAGCAGCGTCTGGGGCGGGCCCTGCCCGCGCAGTTGGCCGCCCTGCTGCTGGAGGCCGACGGGATGGTCGGCACCTACGGCAAGGACGTCGTCTGGTCCCTGCATCGGATCGTGGAACAGAATCTGCTGTTCTGGTCTCCCGATGCGTTCCCTGGCCTGTACATGCCCTTCGACGCCCTGCTGTTCTTCGGTGACAACGGCGGGGGTGACCAGTTCGCCTTCGTGCAGACGCCCAAGCGTCCGGACATCTTCGTGTGGGACCACGAGGACGACAGTCGGCTGTGGGCTGCGCGGGAGCTGGACGATTATCTGCGGCGGGCCCTCGCCGATGGCGGCGACTGGTACCGGTAGCCGGTCAGGCGAAAGGGCCTTGTGGCCGACCGACGAGTGCGGGCGGCTGTGCGATGGCCGCGCACAGGCGTCGCCGGCGCCGGACGGCGACCGCGATCCAGGTTCCGGCGAACCCCACCGTGACCCAGACGAGCACCCCTTTGAGGGCCACGTCCGATTCGCGGAGCATCCCTGTCCGGGCTGCGCCGCGCATGAGGGCCTCTGCCGACGCGAGCGGCCCCTGGACTTCCCCCACCGTCCCCACCCGTCTCCCCCGTTCCGGACGGAGGTTACTGCGTTACTGCGACGGGGAAAGCGCGATCAGCCAGCTCGTCCTCAGCCGTCACCGCCGCGCCCCTTCCCCCGGCTGGGCCTGGCCCGGACGTGCATGCGCTCGCCCTGGCGGCCGAAGAGGCTGAGGATCTCGACGGGTTGGTCACCGGCGCTGCCGAACCAGTGCGGCATCCGGGTGTCGAACTCGGCGGCCTCACCGACGCCGAGGACGACCTCGCGGTCGCCCAGCAGGAGTCGGAGGCGTCCGGAGAGCACGTACAGCCACTCGTAGCCCTCGTGGACACGGAGGTCGGGCTCGCACTGGCCCGCCGGGACGACGACCTTCCAGGCCTGCGGGGAACCCGGCTGCCGGGTCAGCGGCAGGACGGTACGGCCGTTCACGCGGCGGGGCTTGAGGCGTACCCGGGGGTCGCCGGCCTCCGGGTCGCCGACCAGTTCGTCCAGCGGTACGCGGTGCGCCCGGGCGATCGGGAGGAGGAGTTCGAGGCTGGGGCGGCGCCCGCCGGTCTCCAGGCGGGACAGGGTGCTCGTGGAGATGCCCGTGGACTCGGACAGCGCGGCCAGCGTGACGCCCCGCTGCGTGCGCAGGCGTTTGAGGCGGGGGCCGACCTCCGCCAGGGCGGCGGCGATCGAGGACAGGTCTTCCATCCGCCCATTCCACCCCGGCCGTCCCCGGAACGGCAACGAACGTTGCCGTCGCGCGGAACGAGCACGCGTAGGCCGTCGTGGCGATCGGCGGTGGCGGCGGCAGGCCCAGGCGCCGTGCCGACCGTCATCCACGACGTGACGCCCCGCCACGCTCCCTCCGGCCCCCTTGGATACGGTCGGGATCGAACCGGGAGGTGGGTGGGGGCCGTGAGCGTGATGGGCGTCTGGGTGGTCGGGGCCGTCCCCGACGACGAGGCACGGGCGTTGTCCCGGCACGCGGCCCGGCGGGGCACCGGAGACGAGGACCTGCCACCGGTGCACGCGCAGGCGCTCGCCTGGTGGTCGGGCGGAGGTGACGCGGAGCGCTTCTTCGATGGCACCGCGGACGGCTCAGGTGGCGCGTCCCCCACCCCGGCCGCGCTGCGGTTCGCCGAACTCGTGCACTGCAACACCGCCCCCGACGACGAGCCCGCGCTGACCCTTCAGGACGAGCTCATGGAGCTCATGCCGACGACCGGGGGCGACGGCCCGTTCGCCGCCGTCGCCCGTAAGGCGAGCCCGGTCGCGGCGCTGCTGCACGGTCTCGGCGCGGAGGCTTCGGCCCTGCTGCCCGGCAGGTTCGGCGAGTTCCTGCTGAGCCATGACGAGGTGGTGGCGGCACTCCCCCGGGTCGTGCGGGCCCTGGACGTCTCCGGCGCCCGGCGGGACGAGGTCCTTTCCCGCGTGGCCGGCTGGATGCGCGGCATGGGCGACGCCCCGGAGTTCGACGGGGCCGAGCTGCTCGACGCCCCCGTGCGTGTGCTGCGTCACGCCGCCCGGTCCGGCCTCGGTGCCGCCGCGTTCAGCCGCTGGTACTGAGCCGGGCCTCGATCCGCTAGGTTGAACGCGTTCAAAGTGCTCTTCGCCAGGGGGAAGGGGCGGCCATGAGGGCTGAGGTGGGGCGACCGGAAGCGCGGGCGGGGATCGGGCGGCGGCAGTGGGTGCTCGCGGTGGGGGCGTTGGCCGCGGCCGTGCCCGGGCTGCTCTTCGGGCTGGACAGCTACTACGGAGGCTTCTTCGTGCTGACCGTGGTGCCGCTGGCGCTGCCACCGCTCCTGGGGCGGTTCCCCAGGGTGTTCGCCCAGGCCTGCGTCGTCATCGCGCTGGCGCTGGTCACCTGGTCCGTCATCGGCGCGGTGCCGGCGATGTACGTGTTCCTGCCCTCGGCCGCGCTCCTGCTGCTCGCCGCGGCCGCCGGGCCGCGCGGGGCCGCCTTCGCTCAGGGGCGGATCCAGCAGTAGAGCCGCCGTCCGCCCGCCGCCGCGCGGCCGGCCAGCCCGGCGAGTTCCTTGAGGAACAGCCCGAGGACGTCCGGGCCGTGGACGCCGTGGAGACCCCCGGAGGTGCGGGACCACCCCATGGCGACGTCGTCCAGCAGGTCCGCGTCGAAGGCGGCGAGGGCGTCGCGGAAACTGTCGGTGAGCGAGACGGCGACCACCCTGCCCTCGCCGGCCACGCCCACCAGGGCGCCGCGGCGCGGGTCGGAGCGCACGTCCTCGGGGGCGCGGCCGGTGATGAGCACCTCCGCGGGGAGCAACTCCACGACCGGGTCTATGCCCTGGGTCACGTGCTCGTCGCGACCGTCGCCGTCGGCCTCGCGGAGCTCGCGAGGCCCCCGGAACTCGCACAGCTCACGGAACTCCCGGACCACGGCGCGTGCGGCGTCCTTGTCGTCGGCGGCGGAGTAGTACCCGTAGAGAACACCCATGTCCCCGATGATCTCAGCGGGCACTGACAACGGCCCCCGTCCGCAACGGCGTTACGCCTCCCCCGCCGTCCCGGCCTCCGCCGCGAGGTCGGCGAGGAAGTCCAGGGCGACCGCCCAGGTCTGCTCGGCCGCCTCCGCGTCGTAGTCGTCGAGGTCCGGGTCGGTGAAGAGGTGTCCGGCGCCCCGGTAGCGGTGGATCTCCACGTCGGCGCCCGCCTTGCGCATGCGCAGGTACCAGGCGTTCAGCCAGTCGTCGGGCTCGAAGGGGTCGGGCTCGGCGACGTGCAGCTGGACGGGGAGGTCGGTGGCCGCGTCGTCGGCGATGTCGGAGGTGCCGTGCAGCAGCAGGAGGCCGCGGGCCCTGTCGTCGGCGAGGGCGAGGTTCTGCGCGATGGAACCGCCCAGCGAGAACCCGGCGTAGACCAGGCCGCGGCCGGAGAGCGGGCCGGAGACGGTGACGGCGCGCATCAGCAGTTCGTCGCGGCCGATCTCGTCCTTGATGGCCATGCCCTCCTCGACGGTGTCCGCGGTGCGGCCCTCGTAGAGGTCGGGCACGTGCACCTCGTGGCCGGCCGCGCGCAGCCGGTCGGCGGCGGCGTGCACGGCGGGACGGAGTCCGTAGGCCGAGTGGAACAGCACGATGGTCATGCCCGAGCTCACAATTTCACTTCCCATGATCGGCGCACGGTCGGGTACGGGCTCCATCATGCCCGTTACCGTCGAAGACATGGATTCCGTCATACGACCGCTCGGCGTGGTGGGCGGCTCCCTCGTCGTCACGCTCGCCGTGGGCTGGGCCGTGGACCACGCGCTGCGCCGGGCGGACGCCCGGCACCCGGAGACCCCGTTGTGGAACCTGCTGCGCCGCGCCCGGCTGGCGCTCCAGCTGGTGATCTGCAGTTCGCTGCTGCGCGGCTCGTACGAACAGACGCACCTGGCCCGCGGCCACACCCGCGGGATCGGGCAGGTGCTGACGCTGGTGCTGATCGGGGCCTGTGCCTGGCTGGTCGTCAGGGTCGCGGCGGCCGTCGTGGAGGCCTCCTACTCGCGCTACGCCTCCGCCGCCCAGGACGCGGCGCGGGTGCGGCGGGTGCGGACGCAGGTGAGCCTGATCCAGCGGGTGGTCACCGCGGTCGTCGGCGTGGTGGCGATCGCGGCCATGCTGCTGACCTTCCCCGCGATGCGCGGCTTCGGCGCCTCGATGCTGGCCTCCGCGGGGCTGATCGGCATCGTCGCCGGCATAGCCGCCCAGTCGACGCTGGGCAACCTCTTCGCGGGGCTGCAGATCGCCTTCGGCGACATGGTCCGGATCGGCGACGCGGTGGTCGTGGAGGGCGAGTGGGGGACGGTGGAGGAGATCACCCTCACCTACCTGGTGGTCCGCACCTGGGACGAGCGGCGGATCACCATGCCGGTCTCGTACTTCACCAGCAAGCCCTTCGAGAACTGGTCCCGCGGCAACGCCCGGATGACCGGCACCGTCTACTTCCACCTGGACCACGCCACGCCCGTCGACCTGATGCGCGGACGCCTCCACGACGTCCTCAAGGAGTGCGAGCAGTGGGACGGCCGGGCCTGGGGCCTGGTGGTGACGGACACCACCCCGTCCACGATCGAGGTGCGGGCGCTGGCCACGGCGAAGGACGCGGACGACATCTGGACGGTGCGCTGCGTGGTGCGGGAGCAGATGATCGACTGGCTGCGCCGCGAGCACCCGTACGCACTGCCGCGCATCAACACCGCCACCGCCCCCGGCCTGGCCGAGGCCCCGGACCGGGAGCAGGCCACACCCGGGGCCGAGGACATCGGTCCCGGCCCCGGATCCCGCTAGGCAACGCGCCGGGCCGGTTACCGGGACACGCGCAGGCTGCGCACGTCGAGCTGGCGCAGCACCCGGTCGACGATCTCGGGGTCGTAGCCGGGCTCGCTGCGGGCCGCGAGGACCTCGTGCCGGGCGGCGGAGAGCATGTCGCGCTGGACGCGCTCGACGGTCCTGATGCGGCGCACGCGGGCGGTGTGCCGCTCGCGCTTCTCGTCGTCGACGATGTCGGGGCAGATCCGGGCCCCGACGTCGAAGGCGCGGCGGTGCAGGAGTTCGGAGACCTCCTCGGAGAAGTCCTCGGTCGCCTCGACCTCCTTCAGCCGCTGCTTGGCGGCGGCCATGGCGCGCAGCGCGAGCAGCATCTCCATGTCGTGCTCCACCTGGGTGTCGCTGCTGACCCCGAGCCGTTTGACGACCTGCGGAAGGGTGAGGCCCTGCAGCACGAGGGTGGTGAGGACGACGGAGAAGGCGATGAAGAGGATCTCGTCACGCGCCGGGAAGGCCTCGCCGGCCTCCGTGGTGTGCGGGATGGCCAGCGCCAGGGCGACGGACGCCACACCGCGCATGCCGGCCCACCACATGACGACGGTCTCCCGCCAGGACATCGGGATGTCCTCGTCGAGGTCGCGCCGCTTGTGCAGCCGTCTGGTCACCGCTGCCGCCGGCATCAGGTAGGCCAGCCGTACGAGGACGACGGCGCCGACGACGATCGCCGCGTGGCTCAGCATCGTGCCCCACCGGCCGGCGCCGACGCCGAAGACGTTGTGCAGCTCCAGGCCGATCAGGCCGAAGGCGACGCCGGTGACGAGCGTGTCGACGACCTCCCAGAAGGTGGCGCCGACCAGTCGCCCGGTCACGTCGTCGGCGTCGCGGGCGTGTTCGGCGAGGAACAGCGCGGTGGTGAGCACCGCGAGGACGCCGGAGCCGTGCGCCTCGTCGGCGATCGCGTACGAGGCGAACGGGACGAGCAGCGAGAGCCCGATCTGCAGGGTCGGGTCCCCTACGACGCCCATCAGCTTGGAGGCGGTCCAGCCGAGCACGACGCCGACGCCGACCGCGACCACCGCCGACAGCAGCAGTTCGCCGAGCGCCTCGGGCCAGGAGAAGGAGCCGGTCACGGCCGCGGCGACGGCGACGTTGTAGACGACGATCGCGGTGACGTCGTTGAACAGCCCCTCGCCCTCCAGGGTCGACACCATGCGGCGCGGCAGGCCGAGGCGCCCGGCGACGGCGGTCGCGGCCACCGGGTCGGGTGGGGCGACCAGCGCGCCAAGCGCGAGGGCGGCGGCCAGCGAGATGCCGGGGACGACGGCGTTGGCGATGGCGCCCACCGCCGCGGTGGTGATCAGCACCAGTGCGACGGCCAGCAGGAAGATGGCCTTCTTGTTGACGGCGAACTGCCGCCAGGACGTGCGCTGTACGGAGGCGTAGAGCAGCGGCGGCAGCACGAGCGGCAGGATGAGCTCGGGGTTGATCTCGACGTTCGGCACGAACGGCAGGAGGGCCAGCACGACCCCGAGCAGTGTCATCAGCACGGGCGACGGCAGCCCCATCCGGTCGCCCAGCGGCACCATGACGATGGCCGCGAGCATCAGGGCGAAGAACAGCGCGAGTTGATCCACACCCCTAGCGTGGCATGTCGGCTGCCTCCGCCCCGGTCAGAGCACGCGCCTCATCGACAGGTGCGGGATGCCCGCCTCCTCGTACTCCTCGCCGAAGGACGTGTAGCCCAGGCGCTCGTAGAAGCCGACGGCGTGCGACTGGGCGTGCAGCTCGACGGCGGACAGGCCGTGCCGCCGGGCCTCGTCCTCGATGGCGCGCACCAGGGCCACGCCGATGCCCAGCCCGCGGGACGCGCCGGTCACGGCGAGCCGGCCGAGGATGCCGGTGCCGTCCTCGCCGAGGAGGAGCCGGCCCGCGCCGAGGCCGCCCCCGGGGCCGGTGGCCAGGACGTGCACGGCGTCGGTGTCGTGGGCGTCGTACTCCAGCTCGGCGGGGACCTTCTGCTCGACGACGAAGACCTCGTGCCGCACCGCGTAGTACGCCTTCAGGTCGTCCGGGTCGGTGGCGACCCGGACCTCGTAGGTCTCAGGCACTGTCGGCTCGCACGGCGTCGAGGGCGTACTGCAGGTCGTCGGGGTAGGAGCTCTCGAACTCCACCCAGCGGCCGTCCTCGGGGTGGGAGAAGCCCAGGCGGACGGCGTGCAGCCACTGGCGGGTGATCTTCAGCCGTTTGGCGAGGGTGGGGTCGGCCCCGTAGGTCAGGTCGCCGACGCAGGGGTGGCGGTGGGCGGCCATGTGGACCCGGATCTGGTGGGTGCGGCCGGTCTCCAGCTTGATGTCGAGCAGGGAGGCCGCGCGGAACGCCTCGACGAGGTCGTAGTGCGTGACGCTGGGCTTGCCGTCGGCGGTCACGGCCCACTTGTAGTCGTGGTTGGGGTGGCGGCCGATCGGCGCGTCAATGGTGCCGCTGAGCGGGTCCGGATGGCCCTGGACCAGCGCGTGGTAACGCTTGTCGACCGTGCGCTCCCGGAACTGCTGCTTGAGGTCGCTGTACGCGATCTCCGACTTGGCGACGGCCATCAGCCCCGAGGTGCCGACGTCGAGCCGGTGGACGATGCCCTGGCGCTCGGCGGCGCCGGAGGTGGAGATCCGGTAGCCGGCGGCGGCCAGGCCGCCGATGACCGTGGTGCCGGTCCAGCCGGGGCTGGGGTGTGCGGCCACGCCCACGGGCTTGTCGATCACGACCACGTGCTCGTCGTCGTGGACGATCCGCATGCCGGGCACCGGCTCGGCGACGACCTCCACCGGGCGCGGCGGCGCGGGCATCTCGACCTCGAGCCAGGCACCGCCCGACACCCGGTCGGACTTGGCGGCCTCGCTGCCGTCGATCGTCACCTTCCCGGCGGCGGCCAGCTCGGCCGCCTTGGTCCGCGAGAAACCGAACATGCGGGCGATGGCGGCGTCGACGCGCTCGCCCTCGAGGCCATCGGGGACGGGAAGGGATCGAACTTCGGCAGGCATACTCACCTGATCGAGTATGCCGGATCCGCGGGGCGTCCTCCGCCGCCCCGATCCCGGCTCAGTCCTTGTGGACGGTTCCGTCCGGGTCGAGACCGCGGAAGGACAGCAGGACGATCAGGATGCCGCCGCAGACGATCGCCGAGTCGGCCAGGTTGAAGACCGCGAAGTGGGTCGGCGCGATGAAGTCGACCACGTGCCCCTGCAGGAAGCCCGGCGCGCGGAACACCCGGTCCGTGAGGTTGCCGAAGGCGCCCCCGAGCAGCAGCCCCAGCGCGATCGCCCACGGCACGCTGTGCAGCTTGCGGGCGATCCTGGCGATCACCACGATCACCGTGACCGCGATCACCGTGAAGACGATGGTCATGCCCTGGCCGAAGCCGAAGGCCGCGCCGGCGTTGCGCACCGCTTCCAGGCGCAGGTAGCTGCCGAACACGTCGATGGGCTCGTGCCCCTCCAGGCTGGTCACCACCCAGATCTTGGAGAGGAGGTCGAGGACGTACGCGAGCGCCGCGACGCCGAGCAGCACGGCGATCCGCCGCGGCCCCTTGCCGGTGACCTCGTCCGTACCGCCGGTCGGCTCCTCGGCCGTGTCCGCCGCGGTCTCCTGTGCCTTCGCCATGTGAGTCCTTCAGCCCTGATCTGCGCCAGTCCGGATCCTGACGCAGACGAGGTTACGGCACATACGTCCGAACAGCGGGGCTGCGGGGGTTCGGGCCCCGCGATTCCCCGTGTCCGCGGTCAGTGGCGTTCCTGGCGCTGCTTGCAGTCCACGCAGAGCGTCGCACGGGGGAAGGCCTGCATCCGCGCCTTGCCGATCGGCTTGCCGCAGGACTCGCAGAGCCCGTACGTGCCGGAGTCCAGCCGCTCCAGCGCGTGCTCGGTCTGCGCGAGCATCTCGCGGGCGTTGGCGGTCAGCGCCATCTCGTGCTCGCGCGTGATGTTCTTGGTTCCGGTGTCGGCCTGGTCGTCGCCGGCGCCGTCGCCCGAGTCGCGCAGCAGCCCGGTGATGGCGTCCTCCGAGGTGGAGATCTCGGACCGCAGCCGGTCCATCTCGGCCAGCAGTTCGGCGCGCGCCGCGTCCACCTCCTCCTCGGACCACGGCTCCTCGTCGGGCCGTACGGCCAGGTCGCCCGCGGCGACGACGCCCGCCGCCTCGGCGATGCGGGCCGTGGGGACCGCGGAGGCGGACGCCCCTGCCGCGGCCGTACCGGCCGCCGTCTTCTTCGCTGCCACCGTCTTGGCTCCCGTCTTCGTGGCCTTCGTGGCCCTCGTGGTCCTCGCCGCCGCTCGGGCGGGGGTCGTGCCGGTCTTCGCGGTCCTCGCGGGTGCGGCCGTCGCGGCCGTACCCGCGGTCTTGGCGGTCTTGGCGGTCTTGGCGGTCTTGGACGTCTTCGCGGCCTTCCCCGCGGGCGCGGCCTTCTTCGCCGGTGCGGCCTTCTTCGCCGCGGCCGGCGCCTTCGCGGGCTTCTCCGCCGCCGTGACCGCCTTCTTGGCGGGAGGCGCGGTCTTCCTCGCGGTGCGTGCCGCGGTCTTCCGTGTGGACGCCGCCTTGGTCGTCGTCTCCTCCGCCACGGCCGCCTTCTTTCCTGCGGCCTCGGCCGCGGTCTTCCCCGCGGCGGGCGCCGCGGCCTTCTTCGCGGCGGGTGCCGCCTTGCGTACGACAGCCTTCTTCGCGGGCGCCTTCTTCCCGGCCGCGGCCTTCTTCGCGGTCGTCCTGGTGGCCGGCGCCGCCTTCTCCGGCGGCGCGGACGTACGGGGGACCACCCGCTTCGCGGGGGTCCGCTTCCCCTCGGCCGCTCCTTCGCCGGCCGTGGCGGTGTCGCTGCGAGCGGGGGACGCGGCCCTGGTGGGGCGCTTGGCCGCCGCCTTCCGCGCGGTGGGCGCGGCGCTCCTGCGGGCCGCGGAGGCGGCCGCCGGTGCCGTCTTCTTCGCCGTCGTCTTCTTCGTGACGGTGGTCTTCTTCCCCACCATGGCCGAGGCCCCTTCACATATTGTGATCTTGCTCGCGAATCGTGCCGGAACGATAAATCGACTCCGGACCCGCGGCAACGGGGCACGCCGCCTGATCCGCCTGCCGCTCCGGGTCGGGAGGCAGGTCTGCATCGGTTGTGCCCAGCTCTCCACGAGGTATTCCGGTACCAACGGGTAACAGGGTGCGGACCGGGCCATTCGGGTCACACCGGCTCCCCGCGGAAACCCGGCCGACACGGCACCCCGCAGCCCCTTACACTGGGCGGAGCGAAAGGCGTGGAAGGGGACGAGTAGCGCCGTACGCAGCCCATAGCGACCCGGGGACGGTGGAAGCCCGGGGGTGTGCGCGACGTGAAGATCACCCCGGAGCCGCCGGAAGAAAGCCCGCGAGGGCGAGTAGACCCGGTAGCGCGACCCCAATGAGGGGGTTGCGGAGCGAGCCCGCGAGGGCCCGTCCGCAGCCAAGGAGGGTGGTACCGCGGGAGCAGTCACAGCACGTGCTCTCGTCCCTCCGACGGAATACGCACGCGACGTGTCCGCCGGAGGCAGAATCCGATGACGCAGTACCGCCAGGTCCCCGCCCAGGTCGACCTGCCCGCGCTCGAGCACGAGGTGCTCGCGTTCTGGCAGGAGAACAAGGTCTTCGCCCGCTCCCTCGAGCAGACCGAGGGCAAGCCCGAATGGGTCTTCTACGAGGGCCCGCCCACCGCCAACGGCATGCCCGGCGCGCACCACATCGAGGCCCGCGTCTTCAAGGACGTCTTCCCGCGCTTCAAGACGATGCAGGGCCACCACGTGACCCGCAAGGCCGGCTGGGACTGCCACGGCCTGCCGGTCGAGCTCGCCGTCGAGAAGGAACTGGGCTTCTCCGGCAAGAAGGACATCGAGGCGTACGGCATCGCCGAGTTCAACGCCAAGTGCCGCGAGTCCGTGACCCGGCACACCGACGCCTTCGCCGAGCTGACCACCCGCATGGGGTACTGGGTGGACCTCGACGACGCCTACCGGACGATGGACCCGGAGTACATCGAGTCCGTCTGGTGGTCGCTGAAGCAGATCTTCGACAAGGGCCTGCTGGTCCAGGACCACCGCGTCGCACCCTGGTGCCCGCGCTGCGGCACCGGCCTGTCCGACCACGAACTGGCGCAGGGCTACGAGACCGTGGTCGACCCCTCGGTCTACGTGCGCTTCCCGCTCACCTCCGGCCCGCTCGCGGGCGAGGCCGCGCTCCTGGTGTGGACGACCACCCCCTGGACGCTGGTCTCCAACACCGCGGTCGCCGCCCACCCCGACGTCACCTACGTCGTCGCCACCGACGGCCGGGAGAAGCTGGTCGTCGCCGAGCCGCTGCTCGGCAAGGCGCTCGGCGTGGGGGCACCTCCCGGGCCGTCAGGCCCAGGGGGAGGCTGGGAGGCCACCGGGCAGCGCTTCACCGGCCGCGAGATGGAGCGCTGGACGTACGACCGGCCCTTCGACCTGGTGGAGATGGAGGGCGCGCACTTCGTCGTCAACGCCGAGTACGTGACGACCGAGGACGGCACCGGCCTGGTCCACCAGGCGCCCGCCTTCGGCGAGGACGACCTCAAGACCTGCCGCGCCTACGGCCTGCCCGTGGTCAACCCGGTGCGCCCCGACGGCACCTTCGAGGAGGACCTGGAGCTCGTCGGCGGCCAGTTCTTCAAGAAGGCCGACGAGGCCCTCGTCGACGACCTGCAGGCGCGCGGGCTGCTCTTCCGGCACCTGCCGTACGAGCACAGCTACCCGCACTGCTGGCGCTGCCACACCGCGCTCCTCTACTACGCGCAGCCGTCCTGGTACATCCGCACGACCGCGGTCAAGGACGCCCTGCTCCGCGAGAACGAGCGCACCAACTGGTACCCGGAGGCGGTCAAGCACGGCCGCTTCGGCGACTGGCTCAACAACAACATCGACTGGGCGCTGTCCCGCAACCGCTACTGGGGCACGCCGCTGCCCATCTGGCGCTGCGAGGAGGGCCACCTCACCTGCGTCGGCTCGCTGTCCGAGCTGTCGGAGCTGACCGGCACCGACCAGACCGGCCTCGACCCGCACCGGCCCTTCATCGACGACGTCACCTTCGCGTGCCCGCAGTGCTCCGCCGAGGCCGTGCGCGTGCCCGAGGTCATCGACGCCTGGTACGACTCGGGCTCCATGCCGTTCGCGCAGTGGGGCTACCCGTACCGGAACAAGGAGCTCTTCGAGGGCACCTACCCGGCGCAGTTCATCTCCGAGGCGATCGACCAGACCCGCGGCTGGTTCTACACGCTGATGGCGGTCGGCACCCTGGTCTTCGACCGGAACGCCTACGAGAACGTGGTCTGCCTGGGCCACATCCTCGCCGAGGACGGCCGGAAGATGTCCAAGCACCTGGGCAACATCCTGCAGCCCATCCCGCTCATGGACCAGCACGGCGCCGACGCCGTGCGCTGGTTCATGGCGGCCGGCGGCTCGCCCTGGGCGGCCCGCCGGGTCGGCCACGGCACGATCCAGGAGGTCGTCCGCAAGACCCTCCTGACGTACTGGAACACGGTCGCCTTCCAGGCCCTGTACGCCCGCACCTCCGGCTGGGCCCCGGGCGAGGCCGACCCGGCCCCGGCCGACCGCCCGCTGCTGGACCGCTGGCTGCTGGGCGAGCTGGGCGCGCTCGTGCGGGACGTCACCGACGCCCTGGAGTCGTACGACACCCAGCGCGCGGGCAAGCTGCTCTCGTCCTTCGTCGACGACCTGTCCAACTGGTACGTGCGCCGCTCGCGGCGCCGCTTCTGGCAGGGCGACAAGGCGGCGCTGCGCACCCTGCACGACGTCGTCGAGACGGTGACCCGGCTGATGGCGCCGCTGGTGCCGTTCATCACCGAGCGCGTCTGGCAGGACCTGGTCGTCCCGGTCACCCCGGGCGCCCCCGGGTCGGTGCACCTGGCCGGCTGGCCCACGGTGGACGAGGCGCTGGTCGACCCCGTCCTGTCCGACCAGATGGCCCTCGTACGCCGCCTGGTGGAGCTGGGCCGCGCCACGCGTGCCGAGTCCGGGGTCAAGACCCGCCAGCCCCTCTCGCGGGCCCTGGTGGCCGCCTCGGGCTTCGAGGCACTGGGCGAGGAACTGCGGGCGCAGATCGCCGAGGAGCTCAACGTCGCCTCCCTGGCGTCCCTGAGCGAGGTCGGCGGCTCCCTGGTCGACACCACGGCCAAGGCCAACTTCCGCGCCCTCGGCAAGCGCTTCGGCAAGGGCGTCCAGGCCGTCGCCAAGGCCGTCGCCGAGTGCGACGCGGCGGCGCTGTCGCTGGCGCTGCGCGAGGGCAACGCGTCGGTCCTCGTGGACGGCGAGCCGGTCGCCCTGTCGGCGGAGGAAGTGATCATCACGGAGACCCCGCGGGAGGGCTGGTCCGTGGCGTCCGACTCCGGCGCGACCGTGGCGCTCGACCTCGAGATCACCCCGGAGTTGCGCCGCGCGGGCCTGGCCCGTGACGTCATCCGGCTCGTCCAGGAGGCCCGCAAGAACAGCGGCCTGGACGTCGCGGACCGCATCGCGCTGCGCTGGGCCGCGGCGGACGCGGAACTGGCGGAGGCCCTCGCGGAGCACGCGCGGCTCGTCGCGGACGAGGTCCTCGCGACGGACTTCGCCTCCGGCGCCCCGGAGGAGGGCTACGGCCCCGCGTTCACCGACGAGGCCCTCGGCCTCACCTTCCACCTCCGCAAGCGGTAACCCCCGCGGGGCCGCACCCCACGCACCGCCCTCCGCCCACGTTCCCTGTGGGCGGAGGGCGTCGTCGTCCGCGGGTCGTTTGTGGTTGCGGTTGCGCCTGCGGCGGGCGGTTCCCCAG
>NZ_JARAVO010000189.1:0-19065 GCF_033792805.1 Streptomyces sp. PA03-1a | reverse complement strand
TTCTCCTTGGCGCCGTTGAACTTCTCGGTCGCCTGCTCGGCCTGCTCGTAGAGACCGTCGACCTTGGCCTTGACGCTCTTGACGGACGGCTTGGCCGGCTCGGCCTGGGCTGCCTGGGCGGACAGGGCGACGGCTGCGGCGGCGGTCGCGGTGAGCACGGTGACACGTGTGCGACCGGCCTGCTTGGGACGACGGTGGGACGCCACTGGCGCGAGCTCCTTCTTCCTCCGGCCGCCTGCCGCACGCGTACGGCACTGGAGAATCGGCGAGGACCTCCGCCGCCATCCCGAATGGATGACCGACCGGGCAGAGGTTCGAGTCACGACACTAATCATTGACTCGAGCCCGAATCAAACCCCTGGAGGGAAAAAGCCGTCCAGCCACTATTTCTTTACCCGCACCATCCTTCGCCACCGATGTGGCACAGGTCACACCCCGAAAAGTTGCCTCAATACCGGGCGCATTTCAGCCACATCCGCATCGACCCTGGATACGCGCCATCAATACCCCTGACGGGATTTCCCACATTCGGGCCGCCGCGAAGTACCGCCTTTCCGGCGGCCGCCGTCGGGCCGTGCAGTTGGGGGCGGTCGCCTCATCCCTGTCCGCGAAGGAGGGGGGATCCACCAAGTGAAGCCCTTGGGAAGCCTGTTGCTGTCAGCAGCGACATCTGCCGCCGTGTTCGTCACCGGGCCTACGGGACGTTCTCCGGCGGCATGGACGTACGGGAGACCTGCGAACTCGTGGCGGGCGAGCATGATGATCCCGACTACAGGGCAGCACACTTCAAGGAGTTCGCCCAGGTCTTTCCCCTGCACAACAAATGCAACGCCTCATACGACCTGGTTCCAGGATGGGTCAACGCGGCCATCCTCGTCCTGGCTCTGGCGACCGTGGTGCTTCTGGGCAAGGCCGTCGCGGGGACCGTCCACCATTTCAGGTACCGTCGACGCGCAACGGCACCCTCTGTCCCTGCCGGCAGCTGACCCTCGCCTTTGCGCACGGGGCTGTGTCAGTGCCCCGCCGCATACTGACGCCCATGCAGATGACGGAACACGCACTCGCTCAGGCATGGCAGCGGACGGTCGCGGGTTCCGACCTGCTCGACGACGCCATGCTCCCGCCGATCGGCACGTCCCCCGACCAGTACGCACGGCGCGCGGGCCATCGCGGCGGCCTCCTCCTCGTCCTGGACGAGGACGGCACGGTGCACGGCTACAACGGCCCCTACCAGGAGGTCTTCGCCACGCGGGACGTGGACCAAGTGCTGTACCACGTCGCCGAGCAAGCGGTCCGTCACCTCGCCGAGCACATCGTGGCCCACTCCCCCGGCCAGGGCGCCGTCGCCAACCTCGTCGCCGGGCAGGCGAAAATGCTGGAGGAGATCAACCCCGCCTGGGCAAGCCGATTCCGCAGCGGCGGCGTGGACGGAACGCAGGCGGCGCGCCCGTGCGGACGCGACCCGCTGGAAGGCCTCGCCTGGATCGCCCGCACCTGGCGGGATCAGGACCCGTACACCAACCTCGTCTTTTTCCGCGGTGACGGCGTCAGCGCCGAGGAGATCGCGCTGCTGTACGGAGCCGACCCGGAACATGTAGCCGCCGGGGCACGTCTGTCAGACCTGCACCGCATCGATGGCCACGACCGCGGCCACTGGGACACCGCCTGGACGTCCTGCTGCTTCGGGCAGGCGGGCGACTGGGCGTTCCTGATGTACCACGAGACGCCGCCCGGCATCCGGGCAGGCGCAGCGGAGCTCTCCCGGCTCGGCGTCACCGAGACGGTGTGCCTGAGCGCCTGCTCCGCGAAGGCCATCTACACCTTCGACTACACGCGCGACGGCGCCCGTGTCGACGACGACTGGGGCGTGCTGGAACTGATCGGGTACCACCGGGGCCAGGCCCCCTACTACCGGGGCGGCCGGCTCGACTTCCTCAACCAGGCCATACGCCGTGCCGAGCTGGACCACCCCGAGCTGACCGACGCGTTCGAACTGTACTTCCACGCCCTGGACGACGCGCTGGGTCTGCGACTTCCCCAACGGGACATCGAGGAGGGAACGGTCCGGGCCGCGCTGTGGGCACCGCGGGCCCCGGGCCGGGGTTGACGGTCCGGCGGGTCCGGCTCCCGGGACACCGGCTCCGCCCGCTCGCCCGCTCGCCCGCCCGCCCGGCGCGTCCGCGCGTGCACCCGGGCGGCGGCGACGCCACCCGGGTGCGGCCGGGTCATTCGCGCGAGAACAGCCCGATGCCTTCGGGAATCGCGCGCTCGGCGCCGCCCGTGGGGTGGTTCCGGACGACCGGCGTGCCCGACAGGGGATCACGGGTCACGAGGGTGGAGGAGCCCCCGCCGTCCAGGTTCACGCCGTCGTCGGCGCCCACGGCCTGGAAGACTCCGGCCAGTTCGGCGACCGTCAGTCCGGCGCCCGCCTCCGCGCTGCCGTCCAGCACCAGGAGGTGGAGCAACCGGCCGTCGTCGCCGATGGCGGCTCCGGTCCTGGTCGCCACGGCCTTGTCGTCCAGGCCGGGCAGCGGCGCGCCGTCGCGCAGGACGGGATAGCCGCCGACCGCGAACTTCAACCGCTTGCCGCTGGTGCTCCGCAGCTTGTCGGAGACGCGGACGCGCTCGCCCGACCGGAGCGTACGGAGCGCCGCCGCCCCGCCTTCGCGGCCGACCAGGACCACCGTGCCGGGCTCGATGGCGCCGGCGCCGATCGTGTCGGACCCCGAGACCACCCGGCCGTCCCGCACCGTCACCTCATAGGCGTCCGTGGTGCAGTCGGCGGCGCGCAGGGTGTCGGTGCCGCACACGGCGCGCCGGCGCGACACGTCTCCCCACCGCGAGTCGAAGGCACCGATCCCGCCTTCGGGGATCGCGTACTGGTTCAGCCCCTCGAGGTCGAACCGCTTGCCCTTCTGGGCACGGACCGTGCCGTCGAGGGTGAGTTCGTCCAGCCGTGCCTTGTGGTTGTAGCCGACGCCGATGACGTCGCGGGTCGACGTCCCGGGCGGCAGACCCGGTCCGAAGCGCTGACCGTTCGGTACGGCCGCCTTGAGCGCCACGCCGTCGGAGACCGCCGGTCCGACCGCGGAGCCGGTCGCCTGGACGCCAGGGTGCTGGGTCTCGTCGATGTTGAAGAAGTCGGCGTTGACACCGGCCACCGCCCCCTGTGCCGCCGCCAGTTGGGACAGCTTGGCGCGGGAGGCGACCTTCCCCGGTGAGAGCAGGCCCACCGAGACATGGTGGTCGCGCAGATCGGCGGTGACCACATGGCCGGTGACCGTGCCGTGCGACGCGGTCACCGAGAAGGACCGGTAGGTGATGCCCGGCGCGATCGTCACGCCGTCCGCCATCCGGACCCGCTCGACGGCGTTCGCCTGGCCGGCCCCTGAGCCGAGCAGCATCGTCGTCGTGATCACCGCCGCCGCGGAAACGGCTGCCCCGCGGACCCGGCCGTTCGTTCTCGTCATCTGATGTCCCGTCGTATGTGCGTGCATGACGCACGAGTACTGGCCGGAGCCATCAGAAGGGGCTTGGGAGACGTGCCGGTGGCAATCTCCTGACGGGTCGACGAATCCTGGCGGGCCGTGGGCACACAAATGCCCTTGAGCTCACGGCCGGTGGCCACGGAGAGTGGGTCCATGGGTTCTCGGCGCTTCGTCTTCCTCGATCCCGACGGCATCAGCGCCGGCGGCTGGCTGTACGCGGTGGTCGAGGCGAGGACCGGGGTCTTCTACCAGCAGCAGTACGGGGGAACGGCCTGTCGGCAGGGGCAGGTCGAGGGCTTCCTTGTGCCGCTGCACGGCCCCGATGAGCTGGCCGCGCTACGTGAGCTGTTCGAGAAGGATTTCCGCGGAACCGGAACCTGGAACCACACCTGGCCGGATGACGAGCGGGGCCGGCTCCGTGGTGCCATCGGCGCCCTCCGCTACTGGGCGTCCGACGGCACCACGGAGGAGCCGCATCCGCTGCGGCTGGACGAGAGCCGGATCCGTGAGGCCGATGAGGCCTGGGTGCCGGTGATCACACCGGACGGCCCCGCGGTGCTGATGTGGTGCAACTCGGACTGAACGCCGCGATCACCTGTGTGCCCTGTGCCGGCTGAACCAGGCCGCAGGGGCGCGGTGTTCTCCGGTCGAGCGAAGCGCCTCTCGGCGACCGTCACGGGTGTCTCCATCCGGTCCGCCCGCCGGCGCTTGGGGTCGCTAATCGGAGTTCTCCCACACGAGGACCCCGGGACCATCCGGTGTCACCACCGGAACCCACGCCTCGTCCACCTCGGAGAGCCGGGATTCGTCGAGCATGAGCGGCGCAGGGAAGACGTCGTCCCGGTTCGCGGAGCCGAAGACGTGGAAGGCGACCGCTGCCCTCAGCCGATCGAGCAGGTCCGCCGGCCAGTCCAGCCCTCTGGCCCCGGTCCCCTGCAGCTCCCCGACGAAGATCTCCTTCAGCTCGTCGTCCAGCCCCCGCCCGAAGACCGGGATCAGGAAACCCTCTTGCTCGTACCGGATGCAGCCGTAGCCCCCACCCTGGTTCTGGTAGACCACGCCGGTGGGTGCCGCCACGATGACGAAGACCCAGCCGTGACCGGAACCTGTGTCAAGAGGGTCAAGGAAGATGTGCCGCTTGCCACCGTCTGCGTCAGTCATGATCAGGAGGATCGCACGGAAGTGCGAGTCGGCTCACGACCGCCCGGGCTCCGGGTGCGTCGCCGGAGACGGACTGGACGCGCCGGACCATCGACGGCCGGCCCGGCAGGCACGCCTACGCGAGGGCCGAGCCGGCCTTCCACTGCTCCCAGGGCATGTTCCAGCCGTTGAGGCCGTTGTCGGGGGCGATCGTGTGGTCGTGGGAGTGCTTGACGACGACCACGTCGCCGATGAGGGAGTTGTTGTAGAACCACGCCGCGTCCTGCCCGGAGTCGCCGCCGCCTTGGACGTCGTTCAGGCCCACGCAGCCGTGGCTCACGTTGGAGTTCCCGAAGACGGAGTCGTTCGCCCAGTAGTTGCCGTGGATGAAGGTGCCAGAGGTGGACAGGCGCATCGCGTGCGGGACGTCGGGGATGTCGTACTCTCCCGCGTAGCCCACGGTGGCGCCGTCCATGCGGGTGGAGATGAGCTTCTGGGAGATCACCATCTGCCCGTTGTACGTGGTGCTGCCCGGTGCGCCGGAGGTGATCGCGATCGTGCGGACGGTGCTGCCGTCGCGCTCGACGCGCATGGTGTGGGCGGCGGCGTCGACGGTGGAGACCTGACGGCGGCCGACGGTGAAGCGGACCGTCTTGTCCTGGGTCCCGTAGGCGTTCGCGGCGCCCTTCACGCCGTCCAGGCGCAGGCTCAGGGTGACCTCGGTGTGCGCCTTCCAGTACGTCTGGGGGCGCAGGTCCAGGCGCTGGTCGCCGAACCAGTGGCCGACGACCTCCTGGTCGCCGTCGCTGGTGACGCGTATGCCGCGTTCGACGGCCGCCTTGTCGGTGACCGGCTTGTTGAAGGTCAGGGACACGGGCATGCCGACGCCGACGGTCGAGCCGTCCTCGGGGGTGAAGGTGCCGATGAGGCGCTCGTCCTTCGTGAGCGTGGTGAACGACAGGCGCCGGGTCTGCGTCCGTCCGGCTTCGTCCGAGGCGTGGACGACGAGCCGGTACGAGGTGCCGTGGGCCAGGGTGCCGTCCGGGGACCAGCGGCGGTGGTCGGCGGCGACGGTGCCGCGTACCGGATCTCCGCCCGCGGTGGTGAGGGTGACGGACGAGATCTTCCCGCCGGAGACCTCGACGTCGCCCGCGCTGCGGACGGATGCGTGCCGTTCGCCGTCGGTGGCGCCCGTGGTGAGGCGGAAGGCGGCCGACGCGGCCCGCAGCTCGGGCGAGGTGGCCGTGGACGGCGCCGTCCCTTGCGCGGCGGGCGCGGTGGCGGGCTGCTGGCCGGCGCAGGCGGTGAGCACCGACGCCCCGGCGACGGCAAGGGCGATCACGGTGCGGTGGGGAAGGGACGACACGCTTACTCCTGTGGACCGCGGAACTGTCATCGGGCGAGAGAGGCCGCGTCGCCCATGACGACGACGGGGTGGTCGGCGGGGTCGAGGGCCTGCAGCAACTGCTTCATGTGCGTCTTGGAGACGCTGACGCACGCGTGCGTGGGGCCACCGTGGTCGACGTGGATCCATATGCCGCCGCCACGGTTCGCGCCCATCGGCTGGGCGCCGTTCATCGGCGACGTACCTGGCTGGCGGTTGTAGTTGATGGCGATCACGTAGTCGAAGGAACCGGCGAGCGGTTCGCCCAAGAAGCCGGTATCGCTGATGGAGAAGGCTCCGGAACGGTGGTAGGGCAGCTTGGTGCCGGGGTCGGCGAGCCGTCCGCCGGCGTCGGTGAGACCGAACACCCCTATGGGGCTGTGCAGATCGCCGGCGTAGTGCTCGTCGGTCCAGCCCTTGTAGCCGTTGTGCGCGGCCCATTCCGCGCCCGGACGCCAGCCGCCGTCGACACGCTCCCAGAGCACGACCTTCGAGGACGACGACTTCTTGCCGGCTCCCGTGACGAGGACGACCTGCCGGGTGCGGGCCGGGATCTGCGACAGGGTCTTGGGGCCGAGCCCCGGCAGTTGGGCGGGGTACTGCGGCTTCGGAGGCTTCGGCGATCCCGTCGTCCGCGGTGTGGCGGGGGCTCCCGCCGACTGACCCGTCGCCGGGTCGGGGGCGTCCTGGACGACGGAGGCCGTCTCGGGGGAAGGCGTGGGGTTGGCCTCGGGCAGGTGCTGGTAGGCGGCGATGCCGAGCGAGGAGACGATGACCGCCGCGGTCGCCGATATGTAGGGCCTGTGGAGGCGCATGGGTGCTGGCTTTCTCACGAGGGCGGGAAGTCGGGGGCGGCCCCGTGGCGGGGCGCGCGGTTCCGGCCGGGGACCGGACGGTGTCGGTGGGTGATGCGGCACGCCGGGCGTCAGCGTCCGTGTCATGGGGGCGGCCCTGGGCCGCGAAGGGGGTCTCACACCCGTTCAACCGGGCGGACTCCAGTTCGGGTTGCCCGGATGTCGGGGACCCGGGCCGGGACGCCCGGGAAACGGGACATGCCGGTCATGCCGGCCGTCGCCCGGGGATCCGCCGCGGCGCGTCAGCGGCGGATCCCCGGGTCCGTCAGTCGGTGCTCGCCGGGGGCGGGGCACCTTTGTGCGTACTCCTGGTGGGCCGGGCAGAGCGCGGCCACGGGCTCAGCTGCGGGCTCAGCTGCGGGCGTTCTCCGGCACGGTGATCTGGTGCTCGCCCCAGCTCATCCTGGTCGTCGCGTTGTAGTTCACCGTCGTACCGGCGACGAGCCCGGCTTCCTCGGCCCGGGCGGACGGTTCGGCCAGGACGAGCACGTCACTGAGCATGGCGCCGGTGGACGGGTCCACGATCAGCCGCTCCCGGGTCGTGCCCAGCGGTCCCGGGTAGCTGATGGGGAAGTCGACCCCGACACCCTCGCGTCCCAGGGGATCGGTGACGCGCCCGGTCACCCGGACTCCGGGCAGTTCCGCCATCACCCGGTACGCGGCCGCCCGGACGGCGGGCTTCACGGGCATCGTGATGAGGTTGCCGGCCTGGCGCAGGATCCAGGCGCTGCGCGCCGAGGCGCCGGTGTCGGCGCCGCCGTCCTGCGCGTACAGCCGCTCCAGGTAGCGGCGCAGTTCCGCGCTGGTGGAGGGCAGTGCGCGCAGGTCCTTGTAGGTGACGTTGTGCGGGCCGACGGCGTAGATCTTGTCGTCGACGTTCGTCCGCATGACCATGGGCCGCCGCCCGGTGCCCATCACGGTGACGAGTTTGCCGGTCCCGGTCTTCTTCCCGACCTGGAACTCCACCGTGCCGGGCGAGCCAGCGGCCTGCCAGCGGGCCTTGTCGGCCGCGGTCCGGGGCTCGGTCACGGAGTCCAGGCCGGAGACCATCAGGCTCCCGGTTCCGGGCCGCACGCCCACCGACCACTCGTCGGTCGACGCGCTGCGCACGGCGAAGAGGTGACCCTCGTCACCGGCGACGTCCACGTTCTCCGAGCGCGTGGTCGTCTGCCAGTAGGTTCCCTCGGCGACCGAGGTCTCCGCCTGCCGGGCCGCACTGAGCAGTTCGATGTGGCCGTCGACACGGATGTCCGCGCCGGTGCCCGGGACCTCCGTCCCGGCGGAGGACCGCGGCTGGGCGGCCTGCCGGTCCGCCGGCTCCTGCCAGTCGAGCGCGCCCACGGCCACCACGGACGCCGCCACGGCTGCCAGGGCCACCGCTCCCAGCGGCCGGAACCCGCTCCTGCGGCGCGGCGCGAGGAAGCGCGCCGCGGGGCCGTCCGTCGCTCCGGCGACGATGCGTGCGAGGTCCTCCCGCTGCCGCGCGGGGTCCACGAGCCGGGACGGGTCCAGTTCGTCGGGCCGTGCGTCCGCGAGCACCTTCATGACGTCGGGCCGCCCGGACGGCTTGTGGGTGTTCTTCACGCGGGTGCTCCTTGGCGGTGAGTGGGGTACGAGGTCTCTGCGGAGGGCGCGGACGGCGGCTCTGCCACGGGCTCCGCCGGAGGCGCAGCGTCCAGGGCCTTCTCCAGCCGGCGGCGCGCCCGGAAGAGCCGGACGGTCAGCGTCGCGGTGGTGCAGTCCAGGACCTGGGCCGCTTCCTTGGCGCTCAGGCCGTGCCAGGCGATCAGCGTCAGCAGTTCCCGGTCGGCCTCGGGCAGGCTCGCGAGTGCCTGCAGCGCGTCGTGCCGGTCCGTGACCTGCGCCGCGACGTCACCGGTGCCGGTCCGGGCGCCGCTGCTGATGCGCCGTGCCTCCTCGGCGGCCAGGAGGTACTGGTGGGCGTCCCGGCGACGCAGTTCACGCACCAGGTTGCGGGCCACACCCAGGAGCCACGGCAGTGCCGGATGAGGGATGTCGCGCACCCGCCGCCAGGCGACGGTGAACGTCTCGCTGGTGATGTCCTCCCCTACCTGCCGTCCGACCAGGCTGGTGGCGTAGGCAAGGACACGCGGATGGCACTCCTCGTAGACGTCCCTGAAGTGCTGGGCATGTGTCACGCGCCGTCCCCTCATCTCTGCTCTCTCACCATGCAGTGAGCGCCGAGGCGCGTTTCTTACATCCCGGATCGAGAATTTCCGTGGATGTGGTCCACATCACGCCGGGGAGCCGGAGCCTGACACCGCCTGGCCCGGAAGGCGTCGGGACGGCGTGAAGGCGGGGATCCGCCGCCCCCCGATGGCTAGGGGGGCGGCGGATCCCCGCCTTCACGCACCGCCGGTCCCGGCGGTCGCGGCGGTCAGTAGCCCGCGGTCAGGGCGCCGTGAGGAAGCCATGACGAACCCGGTGGTCAGGCCGATGCGCAGCGATGCCGCGCGCAGCAGGAAACTGCTGGTGAGCGCGGCGTCCGAGGCATTCGCCGAGCACGGCACCGAGGTGTCCGTGGCCCAGATCGCGGAGCGGGCGGGGATCGGCAAGGGAACCGTGTTCCGGCACTTCCCCACGAAGGACGATCTTCTGGCGGCGATCGTCTGCGAGAAGATGCACGCCCTCGCCGCGACCGGTGAGCGCCTCGCACAGGCCGAGGACCCGGCGGAGGAGCTGCGCGAATTCATGAGCGCCGCCGTCGAGCTGCAGGTGCAGGACCGCGCCTTCTGCCAGGTCGTCCACGGGGGGGCCGATGATCACGCCGAGGTGCGCGAGAGCCAGGAACGGGTGAGCGCCGTCACCGAGGCCCTGACCGACCGGGCCCGCCGGCACGGTGCCGTCCGCCAGGACGTGACCGGGCAGGACGTCATGCTGCTGATGAGCGGGATCCCCCTGACCGTCTCACGTGTGCACACGACGCAACCGCACCTGTGGCGGCGCTACCTGCGCCTGGTCTTCGACGGCATGCAGGCCGCCGACGGCCCGGCCCTGCCGGGCCCCCCGCCCCACGCCGGGACCCCGGACTGACGCCGCCGGCACACGGACGACGGCCGCCGCCCCGTCGTGGGGCGGCGGCCGTCGGGGCGGGGCAGGTCAGTGGGGTGCGGCCGCCGGTTCCAGGACGAATAGCGGGATCTCCCGGTCGGTGTTCTTCTGGTACTCCGCGTAGTCGGGCCAGGCCTCCACCGCGCGCTCCCACCACGCGGCGCGCTCGTCGCCCGTGACCTCACGGGCCGTCATGTCCTGGCGCACAGGGCCGTCCTGCAGTTCCACCCGGGGGTCAGCGACCAGGTTGTGGTACCAGACCGGGTGCTGGGGGGCGCCACCCTTCGAAGCCACGACGGCGTAGCTGCCGTCGTGCTCCACGCGCATGAGCGGTGTCTTGCGGATCCTGCCCGACTTGGCGCCCAGCGTCGTCAGGACGATCACGGGCTTGCCGCGCAGAGTGGTCCCCTCGGTCCCTCCGGAACCCTCGTACAGCTCGACCTGGTCCCGGACCCATTGCTCGGGGCTCGGCTGGTACTCACCGACCAAAGGCACGTCGTTCTCCCATCTCGGCATGCGACATCGACAACCTCAACATCCTCACCCACCCCGCGCCTTCCCGGCGGCAGCCCCGCTTCGCGCCGCCGGTCCCGCCGCCGATCACCTGGATGGCGGCCGCACGCCCGGCTGGAGCGCGAGCCGAGCGGCCGCGTCGGGCGGGCCGGCCGGTTGCCGGAGCACCTCACCGCACGGGAGCGGATCGTATGAAGCACCGCCCGCGCAGGCGGCCACTGCCTTGTCCAGGCCGTCGAACCCGGTCTCCAGGGGGCCGAGTTCCACGAGGCTGGGGAGACCGATGGTCTTCTGACCGGGACACCGTTCGTCGAGCACGCGGGTGGGCAGCACGTAGAAGGCCCACTGGCCGAGGTCGAGCGGGTCAAGGGTCTGCTTCTCCTGGTGGCGCAGCAGGCAGAAGACGTACACGTCCGACTGACGCAGTGCATCCACCGAAGTGGTGTCCGTCGGAGCGTCCCAGCCGCATGCCGGTGCGATGGAGAACGAGATCCGGGAAAGCCGGGATTGCGCCCACGACTGCAGGTACGCCGCCGATTTGACCTCGACGCGCCATCCCGTGGGCGTGCGGATGTCGACGGAGTCCCATTCGGTGCGGGTACCGTCCGCAGCGCCCAGGGCCGTGGCGACGAGGTACTCGGCCAGGACGCCTCGCAGGGTGTTGTTGGCCAGGTCGGAACACGCCCAGCTCCAGAACTCGCCGAGGGTCGCGACGGATGCGCCGTCGGCCCTGATCGGCTCGCTGCCGCTGCGGCGCCGAATGACCTGCGCGCCGAGCCCGACACGGTCCATGCTCTTCCCGCCGTCCGCCCACTGCCGTAACGGCGACAGAACTACCACAGCCTGCGGTGCTCCACCGGGCGACAGCTCCGCGGACCTCTCTCGGCCGGGTGTTGCGTCCGTTCACACGCCCGCAGCAGGCGAAATCGCTCTGTCATGTTCCGGCCACATCATCCGTAACAGGCCGCCCTGAAGATCGGCGTGCACACCGGCAGATCGAGAGAGGGCGACTCATGACACAGGGGCAGCCGACAGGACTCGACCGCAGGGGATTTCTGCGCGCCGTCGGCATCACCGGCGGCGCCGGGGCGATGTTCGCCACCATGGGCGCGCTGGGGCTCGCGCCGACCGCCGAGGCGGCCGGACGCGGCGCCGACTTCCGCGCGCCGAGCGCGGCCGACTTCCACCTCACCGGACGCAGGGCGGGCAAGGTCGTCGTCCTGGGCGCGGGCCTGGCCGGGCTGACGGCCGCTTACGAACTGGGCAAGGCCGGATACGACTGTACGATCCTGGAGCCGCGCGACCGGCCCGGCGGCCGCAACTACACCGTGCGCGGCGGGGACACCCACACCGACCTCGATGGGCGTACCCAGACCGCCCGGTTCTCCCAGGGCCAGTACCTCAACGCCGGGCCGGCCCGGCTGGCCCAGTGGATGGTCACCCTCGACTACTGCCGGGAACTCGGCGTCCCCATCGAGGTCTTCACCAACGCCAACGCCGACGCGTACATCTACCACGAGTCGGCGGGCATGCCGCCCGGGCAGCCGGTGCGGTACCGCACCGCCAAGGCGGACACCTTCGGGTACGTCAGCGAACTCCTCGCCAAGGCCACCGACCAGGGCGCGCTGGACCAGGAACTGACCGCCCAGGACAAGGAGCGGCTGCTGTCGTTCCTGGAGGGCTTCGGCGAGATCGGCGGACGGTCCGAGGGCTGGGCGTACACCGGCGGCGCCAACCGGGGCTTCACCACCTGGCCCGGCGCCGCCGGCACCCCCGGGAGCCTGCTCGGTGACCTGCCCACGGCCTCCGAGGTCTTCGCCTCGGGTGTCGGGCGGCACTTCGCGTTCGAGTTCGAGTACGACCAGGCGATGCTGATGTTCCAGCCCGTCGGCGGCATGGACCGGATACCCAGGGCCTTCGCCCGCGCCATCGGCGATCGCCGGATCCACTACGGCTGCCAGGCCACGTCGCTGGTGCAGTCGGCCGGCGGCGTCACCGTCGGCTACACCGACCCCACCGGACGGCAGCGGCAGGTCGAGGCGGACTACTGCGTCGCCGCCATGCCGCCCCATCTACTCGCCAAACTGCCGCACAACCTCGGTCCCGACGTGCAGACGGCGCTCACCACCATCCGCCCCTCGTCCGCCGGCAAGATCGGACTGGAGTACCGCAGCCGCTGGTGGGAGACCGACCACCGCATCTACGGCGGCATCACCGAGACCGACCTGGACCTGTCCCACATCTGGTACCCGTCCTACGGCCACCACGGCAAGCGCGGCGTCATCGTCGGCTACTACAACACCGGGGCCAACGCCGACGCCTACGCCGCGTTGACCCCAGCCGAACGTGAGGCGCGTGCCGTCATGCAGGGCGTGAAGATCCACGGCGAGAAGTACCGGAGCGAGCTGGCGAACTCCTTCTCCATCGCCTGGAAGCGCGTCCGCCACCTCGAAGGCGCCTGGCACAGCATCCCGGGCGGCACCGACTCCGCCGTCTACAGACCCCTGAACGAACCCACCGGACGTGTCCTGTACGCCGGCGACTGGCTGTCCTACATGGACGCCTGGCAGCACGGCGCCATCCTCTCCGCCCGCAAGGCCGTCACCGCGTTGCACAGCCGCGCCCTGAAGGCCTGACCGCCCGTCGCCACGGGCAGAGGCGCTCGGCCGGGGAGACCCGGCCGAGCGCCCGTCCATGCCGCTCGCGGCCCACTTCGTCAGGTAGGCGTCGACGATCGTCTCGGTGACGGTGTTGCCCACGCGGTCGGCCGCCTCCGCCGTGAACGAGACGGTGCCGCCCGCCTTGGGGTGGGCGACCTCCACCCGGCCGTCGCGGACGGCCGTCTTCTCCCAGTGGGCGCCCTCCACGGTGACCGGCACCCGCACCTCGGCCCGCGCCTTGCCCGTGTTGTCCAGGGACAGCGCGGGGGTGAAGCGCACGACCGAGGTGGGGATCTCGGTGATCCCCTCCGCGTACGCGGAGGAGAACCTCCAGGACGCGGTCATGCTCGTGGAGACGTCGGCCACCGCGCCGCGGGTGAGGGAGGCGGTGAGCCGGTGGTCGGCCCGCTCGTTGTCGGCGACGTAGAAGTAGTCGAAGGGGCAGATGCTCTGGTAGACCAGCTCGCCGTTGCGGTGCAGGGTCGTCAACGCGCTCTCGTAGGGGCGGACCAGCCCGGCGCCTTCCGGCAGGGAGGGGCCGAAGACGCCGACGTTGAACACGTGTTCGTAGGAGCGTCCCGGCTTGAACGTCCGGGCCGCGGCCTCGTAACCGGTCTCGTAGGAGTCATTGGCGTCCACCTGGGTGAACGGCAGCGTCCGGGGGGTGCCGGCCGACAGCAGGTGGAGGGTGCCGGTGTTCGGAAGCGGGCGCTCGATGCCGAGGCCGCTGCCGCCGTCCGTGACCGGTGTGACGAACCCGAGCTTGCCCTTGGCCGCCGCTCCGACCTTCGTCGTGACGTCGGCGAAGTCCCGGCGCTTGGTGTGGTGGGTGAAGCCGGTCAGGTACGCGTCGCCCCTGGGCCGGTACACCAGGGCCCGGCGCTCAGCCACCAGCTCCGGCTACCCCCACCGCATGCTCGGGCCCAGCGGGCCGGGGGTGCGTTCTCCGGTCGGCGTTGCGTACAGCACGAGGTTGCGTTCGTAGCGGCGTGCCGCGCGATCGTAGGGACCGGCGCAGGTGATCAAAGCCAGCCGGTGGGGGCCGGCGCGTGTGAAGAGGTCACGTGGCAGACGCTCCTGCTGGTACGTGCGCCGGGCGGTGACCCGGTACAGGCGTACCTTGGCGTCCGCTCCTGTCACGGTGATGGGGCCTCCCACCGGGATGTCGTACAGTGCGGCGAAGGTGCCCAGCCCGTCTTCGCGGCTGTCGACATGACCCGCTATCAAGACCGTGCCGGTCGCCGCGCCCAGCGGGGCCCCCAGTGCCCACCATCCGCCGGTGTGGAGGTCTTCCGGCAGGTCGAGAGCACCGTCGGCCCGGGCGGCGACGGGTACGACGACGGCGTCGAGACCGGCCGGGCCATGGATGCGGGTGGGTGGCGACGCCTCTTGGTCGTCGGAGGCGGGGCGGTGCACGCCGGCGGGCAGGGTGCCCGAGTCGGTGACGCCCAGTTGCGGCGTGGTCCACGTCAGCCAGCCGGCGGCCGCCGCGCCCAGACCGCAAAGTGTCATCACAGCGGCGGCCGACCGGTGGCGTTCCACGGGTTCTAGCTCTTCCCGGCCGTTCGGCGGCGGATGCGCAGGAGCCAGGCCGCTCCACCGGCGGTGAGCAACGCGCCTCCGGCCACGCCGACCATGCCCGCGGTGGTGGCCGAGCCTTGCGCAGCGGCGAACTGGCCCCCGGATCCGGCGTGGACCATGCCGGTGCCCGAAGGGGCGTGGCAGGTGCCGCCGCGGACCATCTCCAGGTGCATGGCCACCACCGGACGGGCGCTGCGGGCGGCTGCCACCACTTCGGCGTTGCTTCCCGCCTTGATCTCCCGGTCGATCAACGCGAGGGTCTCGCGGTGCCCGACGTCCTCGGTGCTGAGCCATGCCGCGTCGTACGCCGGGCTGCCCGCCTTCGCCTGCACCTCGGCCAGCCCCTTGTCCTGCGCGCTGGACGGCGACGCAGGCAGCGTCACCTTCAGCTTGCCCGCGAGCATCTTCACATCCGCGTCGAGCTTGCTGTGGTCTTGGACGAGCACCTCGCCGACCTGCTTCACGCACTCGCTCGTCGCGTGGCTCTGTGCGTCGTTCCCAGCCGCGATCTCGGCGAGGTTCCCTTGGTGGACCTTCGCCAGGAACGTCGTGTCCTGGTCGGTCAGCCCCGCAGCGAACGCCTGGGGCGTTGCTATGCCGGACAATGCCGCCGCCGCCACGGCGGCAGCAAGCAGTCGTGTACGCATCGGTACTGCTCCCTTCGAGCCGGTGGGGCTGCCAAGGCGGCACCACACCGGTGGTCAGAACGGGGCGCATGGCACAGCGCCCCCGGACAGATGGCTGCCACCCCGGCGCCCCGCCGTACCGGTGAAGTCCGGTGGCTCACCCGTCGAGCCGATGTGCGCGTGCGCCGCCCGTGAAACGACCGCCCAGCCGCATCGCCGGTGCATCGCCAGGCGGTGATCCGGATGAGTCCGACGGCCGCGGCCGGTCTGCGGGACCACCCGGAGCCCCGGGCGACGGTGTGTCGCCCGGGGCCTCACACGCCCGCGCTACTCGGCGCGCCGCGGCGCCTGGCCCTCGGCCGCCGGCAGCGACCGGATGGCGCGGCCGCTCACCTCACGCGGCACGACGCGGATCCACAGCTCCCGCGTTCCCCCGGCCCAGGGCTCGGCTCCGGGACGCCGGGCGAGGGACTCCACGACGGCGGCGTCGGTGATCCGGTCAGCGATGCCCGCCACCAGGACGCTCCAGCCGACACGGCTGGTCTCGTCGACGTGGTCGGTCTCGAAGGCGAGCTTCGTGCCGGACGCGACCGCTGCCGCGCCGGCCGGATCCGTCCGGTAGACGACCGTTCGCCCGTCCACCAGGAAGTTGACCGGCACCAGCACGGGAGGCTCGTCCCCGGTGTCCGGCTCCGGCGCATGGGCCACCCGGCCGATGCCGTGCGTGCCCAGCCGTTCCCAGCACTCCTGCTCGGACAGCCGCTGCAGCACCGGACGGGCCGCCGGTCCGCCCCGTCCCGGCGGCGCCTCGCGCGAGCCGAGCGCCAGCTCCTCGTACGACACCCCCAGCACGGCGGCCAGCCGCATCAGCGAGGCGGGGTCGAAGCCGGTGCCCAGCTCCTCGACCTGCCGCAGGTACACGATCGACATCCCGGCCCTGGTGGCCAGCTCCTCGCGGGACATGCCCAGCTGCTCCCGCCGCACCGCGACGCGGCCGGCCACGCTCTCACCGTCGAAGGAGCCGCCGCCCGCCGAGCCGGGCCGGTCCGGACCACCCATCACTGCCGCTCACCACCTTCGTCCCGTCTCCTTTCAGCGCAACAGACCCATGGGCAGCCCGCCAGTCCAGGGAGCCGTCCCCCGGCCGGAAACGCCCCGGGGGTCGGTGTGCGGTCAGGCGAGGGCCGGTTCGCGTGTGACCGCGGTGAGCCCTCCGGCCCGCGACAGGAGCTGGACGCAACCGGCGCACAGCAGGCCGGTCGCGGTCAGCGTCAGCCAGACCAGCCACGGCCTGTCGCTGTGGTCGGCGAGGTCCCAGATGGCGCCGGTGGCGAGGTTGCCCAGGGTGATGCCCAGCCCGGAGACGGTGTTGTACCAGCCGTAGTGCGTGGCGACGAGGCGCTCTCCGGAGAGGGTGACGATGGTGTCCATCTCGAAGGGGTAGACCACCGCGCTGCCCACGGCCAGGACCGCGACGGCGGTCACGAGCAGGGCCACCGCGAGGACGGCCTCGAACGTCCCGCCGGACGGGTCGGGGCTCACGGCCAGGGGCGTGAAGGCCAGGCCCATGAGGAGGATCCCGCCGACGATGGCCTGCGGCCCGGACCAGCGGGCACGCACCCAGCGGGTGATGCGGAGCTGGCCGAGGACGGAAACGACCGCCGAGACGATGAACAGGCCGCTGGTGACGGCCTGTCCGCCGGTGCCCAGGAGTGCGTGGGCCTGTAGGGGCAGGGCCAGGTAGACCTGGAAGGACAGCACGTACGAGCCGATCATGGCCAGGGAGAACAGCATGAACGGCCGGTTGCCCAGCACCTGGCGCCAGGAGCCGAGGACACCCGCCGCCGCCCCGGGGCCGGTACCGGTGCCGCGTTCCGGCCGCCGGTCGGGCAGGGCCCGGCACTGCAGGACGGTCAGCACGGCGAAGACGGCCGCGGCCGTCAGGCACACGGCGCGGAAGTCCAGGGCGAGCAGGGCCAGGCCGACCAGGGGGCCGATCAGGACGCCCGCCTGGTAGAAGACATTGAACAGGGCGAAGCCCTCCACCCGCCGCTCCCCGGCCTCCACGGCCAGATAGGCGCGGACCGCCGGGTTGAACAGCGCGCCGGCGAACCCGGCTGCGGCCGAGGCCGCGACCAGCGCGGGCAGGGAGTCGACCAGCCCGAGCAGCGCGAAGCCGAAGGTGCGCAGGGTGCAGCCCATCACGATGGGCGTCTTGTAGCCGAAGCGGTCCGCGATGGTGCCGCCGAGCACGAACATGCCCTGCTGGGAGAAGTTCCGTACGCCCAGGACGAGGCCGACGGCCCAGGCGGCCAGGCCGAGACCGCCGGCCAGGTGGTCGGCGAGGTAGGGCATGAGCATGTAGAAGCCCAGGTTGATGGCGAATTGGTTGGCCATCAGCAGCCGGGCCGGGGTGTCGAAGGAGCGGGCCTGCCGCCACAGCCCCCTCACCGGGCGGCCTCGAAGGACAGGCCGCCGAGTTCGCCCGCCGGCGCGTCGGCCAGCGGGTCCACCACGGTGGTGCAGCGGGTCCAGCGGTCGACCACGGTCTCGCCCGGGTGGGCGATCTCCTGCGGGTCCTCGGCTGGTTCGTGGTGGAGCAGGCCGTGGCCCCGGCAGTAGGCGTCGTCGAAGACGGTGCCGACGTAGCGTTGCGGGCCGTCGGGGAAGATCGTCACGATCCGGGTCTCGGCCGGCAGCGTACGGGCCAGCCAGCGGGAGACCAGGGCGACCGCGCCGACGCTCCAGCCGCCGGTGGCGTAGTGGTCGCGGGCGAGGCGCCGGCAGGCCCACACCGCCTCGCCGGCGGCGACCCAGTGCACCTCGTCGAAGGCCGCGTGGTCGACGTTGCGGGGATGGATGCTGCTGCCCAGGCCGCGCATGAGCCGGGCGGCGGGCGGCTGGCCGAAGATCGTCGATCCCGTGGTGTCGACGCCGACCAGCCGCAGGTTGGGGAAGAACGCGCGCAGCCGGCCGCTGACCCCGGCCGAGTGTCCTCCGGTGCCGACACTGGCGACCAGGACGTCGATGCGGCCGAGCTGGGCGACGAGTTCGTGGGCGAGGGCCGCGTAGGCGGCGACGTTGTCAGGGTTGTGGTACTGGTCCGGGCACCAGGCGGCCGGATCGGCGGCGAGGAGTTCCCGCACCCTGTCGCGGCGGGCCTGCTGCCAGCCGCCGACGGCGTGCGGTTCGGCGACGATGTCGACGGTCGCTCCGTAGGCGGTGAGCAGGGAGACCATGGGCGGTTCCATGCCGGGGTCGGTGACCGCCGTGACCGCGTGTCCGTGGACGGCCCCCGCGAGGGCGAGCCCGAGGCCGAGCGTGCCGCTGGTGGACTCCACGATGCGGGCACCGGGGAGGAGTTCACCGCGGGCGCGGGCCGCCTCGATCATGTACAGCGCGGAGCGGTCCTTGATGCCGCCGGGGTTGAAGCCCTCGAGTTTGGCCCAGAAGCCGCGGCCGTCGGGGACGAAGGGCGATCCGACCCACAGCACGGGCGTGTTGCCGACCAGTCCGGCCGGAGTGCGGCGCGGGGGCGCGGTGGCGGCGAGGAGTGCGGCCGGGGACGCGGGCGTGCCGGGGTGAGGGAGGGTGCTCATACGGGTTTCTCCTGCGGCCGTCGCCGTGGCACGGCCGTTGCTCGTACGGATCCGGGGGCGCGTGCAGCCGTGCCCGCTGCGCGGTGCGCGGTGCGGCGGGCGGGGCTGGGGCCCTGTCAGGTCCGCGATACGCAGAGCAGACTCAGTG